>NZ_AZSN01000070.1:0-19970 GCF_000576225.1 Methylibium sp. T29-B
CGGGCTGCTGTCGCTGCGCACGGCCGGGGCGGTGCACGAACCGCCGGCGGGTCCGCCGCGCAGCGCGCTGCGACCGCGGGAAGCGCTCGCGGTGGCACTGACGCTCGGCCTGGTCGCGCTGCTGGTGGGCAATGCGCAACGCCACTACGGCGATGTCGGACTCGAGCTGAGCGTGGTGCTCGCCGCGCTGGTCGATGCGCATGCGCCGATCGCATCGCTGGCCGCGCTGCACGCGGCGGGCGAACTGCCGACCGAGGCCCTGCTGCACGGCGTTCTGCTCGCCGTCAGCGCCAACACGGTGACGCGCTGCGGTGTGGCGATGGTGGCGGGAGGTCGTGCCTACGCACTGCGCGTCGGGCTGGCGCTGACCGTCAGCCTGACGCTTGCCTGGAGCGTCTCGTGGTGGTGAGCCGTCAGGTGCGATGGACCGCCCGGTCGGCCTGCTCCTGGCAGTCCAGGCAGTGGCGGGCCTCGGGCAGCGCACGAAGCCGCGGCAGACCGATCGGCTCGCCGCAGCGCTCGCAGTGACCGTAGCTGCCGGTGTTCAGCCGCTGCAGCGCGGCGCTCACCTCGTCGAGCTCGCGCTGCCAGTGGCTGATCAGCGTGATGTCGAGCTCGTCTTCGGCGTCGGCCGCCGCGCCTTCGCTGCCGGCGACGAAGGTGTTGCCGGTGGCCGCCGCGGGCTCGAGCAGCCGGGCGCGGTGGGCGCGCAGCTCATCGCGCAGTCGGGCCTCGCGGGCCAGCAGGTCGTCGCGGAGGTCCGCGCAGGGTCGGGTGTTCATGCGGAGGGTCCTCGAGATTTCAATGCAGCATCAGCAGCGGCAGCTTGCTGCGCACCATCACGCCCCGGGTCTGCGAGCCGAACAGCCACTCGCCGAACAGTCCGCGACCGTGCGTCACCATCACGATCAGATCGCAGCCGCGCTGGCGTGCGGCGTCCGCAATGGCGGCGTCGATCTCGTGGGCCTGCGCGAAGCAGCCTTCGAACGGAATGCCGGCGTCGCTGGCGCGCCGCTCGAACGCCGACAGCACGCTGCGTGCATGTTCGGCCGCGACCTGGGCGTGGGTCTCCAGGTCGCGCAGATAGCGGGCCGCGCTGTGGGTCGAACCCGCGGGGGGTGTGGGCGGCTCGGCGATGAACGCGGTGATCGACGCGCCGAGCTGGCGGGCGAAGTCGATGCTCGCCTGCATCGCGCGTTCCGACAGCGCGCTGCCGTCGACGGGAACCAGAAGGTGCTTGAACATGAGAAGGTGCCTCGATCGGAAGCCCGCCAGTCGTTCCAGTCTAGGAGCCGCGACGGCGCCCGGACTTGTCCAGGATCAAGTGCAGAGGCTGCGGGCGCGTGGTCCTTCGGGCGGCGTGCTTGATGCAGCGCAAGCCACGGCGGGGGGGGCTGGCTAGAGTGTTCCGGACGCCGCGCACGGAGCGCGAGCAAGGAATCGGAGGTACTCCATGCGCCCGACGCTGACGACTCTTCGGACGGTGAGCTCCGGCGCGCCTCGCGGTGTCTGCCCCGCCGGGCTCCAGGAACCGACCCGCAGCCTGTTGCGGCACCGCTTGATCGACCTGGAGCGCCGTCTGGTGGACATGGCCGAGACGATCACCACCCGCCTGTGCGATGGTGCAGCCATCGCCGAATCCGCCGCGCCGCGGCCCGACGCGGTCGTGCTCGGCGAGGTGCGCGCGGCGCTCGCGCGGTTCGAGACCGGGCGCTATGGTCATTGCGTCGAATGCGGCGCACCGATCGAGCCGGCGCGCCTGATCGAGCGGCCACAGGCCGGCCGCTGCGAGGATTGCGAACACGAACACGAGCACCATGCCGGGCGTGCGGCCTGTTCATGAACCGCCGCGATCCGTGGCCTCGGGCCGGGTGAGCGGCGCGAAGGCCCGCTGGCGCCGCACAGTGGGAGCGGCGGCGCTCGCCGCGGCCGGTGCGTCCGCGCTGCTGACGTCGTGTGCCCACCCGAAGGCGCCCGATGCGGACCCGCCGCGCATGCCGCCGGCAAGCTTTGCGCCGGCCCTGCGGCAGGGGCTCTCGGCGGCGGTGGGCGTGTTCGGTGTCGGCCTGGAGTATTCGGCCGCCGAACTGCAGAAGCCCGAGGCCCGGCGTCGCGTCGGTGCAGGACGCGTGGCCGACCGCATCGGCGCCGGCTTCGTGATCTCCGGCGCCGAGGGCCTGATCGTCACGGCCTCGCATGCGGTGGCCGGCAGCCAGCGCATTGCGGTCCGGCTGCCGGACCGGCGCATCGTCGCCGCCACGCTGGTGGGCGAGGACGAGATGGCCGACATCGCGCTGCTGCGCGTGCCGCTCGTGCTCCCGGAGCCGCCGCCACAGGGCCGTTCGGCGGCGCTGCGGCCAGGCGACTGGGTGCTGGCGGTGGGTGAGCCCTACGGACTGAACCGGTCGGTGGTGGCCGGCATCGTCGGCGGGACCGACCGTCATTTCGCGGAGGACCAGGAGCTGCTGTTCATCCAGAGCGACCTCGCCCTCAACCCGGGCAACTCGGGCGGACCGCTGCTCGACGGCAGCGGCGCGATCGTCGGCATGAACACCCGCACCGTCGTCGGCTCCGAGGGCTCCGGCGGCGTGAGCCTGTCGATCCCGATCGAGATCGTGATGCAGATCGTCGGCGAGCTGCGCGACCAGGGCCACGTTGCCCGGCCTCGGCTGGGCGCCGAGTTCGACGACGTGGCGCCCTTCGTCGCGCTGGACGCGCGCCGGGCCTATGCGTCCGGGGCGCGCGTCGGCGAGGTCGGCCTGGACTCGCTGGCCGAGCGCATCGGCCTGCAGGTGGGCGACATCATCGTCGGCATGAACGGCCGTCCCATCGGCCACAGCGGTGACCTGGCGCGGGCGCTGCTGGCCTGGCGCTCGGTCAGCGGCACGACGCTGACCGTGTTCCGCGAGCAGGCCTACCTGGAGCTGCGCCTGCAGTAGGCCACCGTGTAGGGCCTCCCCTACAAAACATCGCCGCTGCGCACGATCGCGCGCGGCACACGCCTTCCCTAGCATCGATCCCGAGCCACAACGCAAGGGGTGCCCGATGAGTGATGCGCGCGATATCGACCCGTACGATGCCGACCGGCCGCTGCTGATGCGGTGCAGCTGCGGCCGCCACGGCTCCGCCGCCGAGCACGCGGCCGAGGACGCCAGCACCGAGCTGCGCCGCCGCAGCGAGACGGCCGACTTCGAGGCCGACTCGAATGCCTTCGTTGAGGCCACGCTGGTGAAGGCGCTGTTCCCGCAGGATGCGGTGCGGCGCCGTTTCCTGCGTGCGGTGGGCAAGGGCACGGCGATGGCGGCCATTGCCAGCGTGCTGCCGATCGCCCCGCTGCAGGCCCTGGCGCAGGCCGCCGCGGCGCCCGAGAAGAAGGACCTGAAGATCGGCTTCATCCCGATCACCTGCGCCACGCCGCTGATCATGGCCCACCCGCTGGGCTTCTACTCGAAGCAGGGCCTCAATGTGCAGGTGGTCAAGACGGCCGGCTGGGCGCTGATCCGCGACAAGATGCTCAACAAGGAGTACGACGCCACGCACTTCCTGAGCCCGATGCCGCTGGCCATCAGCATGGGCGTGGGCTCCAACGCCACGCCGATGAACGTGGCGACGATCCAGAACACCAACGGCCAGGCGATCACGCTGCACGTCAAGCACAAGGACAAGCGCGACCCGAAGGACTGGAAGGGCTTCAAGTTCGCGGTGCCGTTCGAGTACTCGATGCACAACTTCCTGCTGCGCTACTACGTGGCCGAGGCCGGGCTGGACCCGGACCGCGACATCCAGATCCGCGTGGTGCCGCCGCCGGAGATGGTGGCCAACCTGCGCGCCGGCAACATCGACGGCTACCTCGGCCCGGATCCCTTCAACCAGCGAGCGGTGTTCGAGGAGGTGGGCTTCCTGCACCTGCTGACCAAGGACCTGTGGAACGGCCACCCGTGCTGCGCCTTCGGCACCAGCACCGAGTTCATCCAGCAGAACCCCAACACCTTCGCGGCGCTCTACCGCGCGGTGCTCACCGCCGCGGCGATGGCGCGCAAGCCCGAGAACCGCGAGCTGATCGCCAAGGTCATCTCGCCGCAGGCCTACCTGAACCAGCCCGAGACGGTGGTGGCGCAGGTGCTGACCGGCCGGTTCGCCGACGGCCTGGGCAACGTGAGGAACGTGCCCGACCGCGCCGACTTCGACCCCATCCCCTGGCAGAGCATGGCCGTGTGGATGCTCACGCAGATGAAGCGCTGGGGCTACGTGAAGGGCGACGTGAACTACCGGCAGATCGCCGAGAAGGTGTTCCTGCTGACCGACGCCAGGAAGACGATGAAGCAGCTCGACCAGAAGGTGCCCGACGGCGCCTACCCGAAGTTCACGATCATGGGCAAGGTGTTCGACCCCGAGCAGCCCGAGCCCTACCTCGGCAGCTTCGCGATCAAGCGCACCTGAGCGGATCGGACGGCCATGGACGGAACCCGTTCGCTCGACCTGCGCGCCGGCCTGCTGTCTGCGCTGATCCTCGCGCTGCTGCTGGGCGTGTGGCAGCTCGCCACGCGGCCGGCGGCGGGCAGCGCGGCGGCGCCGGCCGCGACGATGACGCCGGAACAGATCGAGTACGCCCGCCTGCTCGGCAAGGAGCCGGGTGCCGAGGCCGGCTCGACCGCCGGCCGCTCCGGCTTCCCGACACCGGCCCAGCTGGGCAGCAAGATGACCGAGCACCTGTCGCGCCCGTTCTACGACAACGGCCCGAACGACAAGGGGATCGGCCTGCAGCTTGCCTATTCGCTGGGGCGGGTGGGGCTGGGCTTCGCGCTGGCGGCCCTGGTCGCGATCCCGCTGGGCTTCCTGATCGGCATGAGCCCGCTGGTCTACCGTGCGCTCGATCCGTTCATCCAGGTGCTCAAGCCGATCTCGCCGCTGGCCTGGATGCCGCTGGCGCTCTACACGATCAAGGACTCGTCGATCAGCGGCATCTTCGTGATCTTCATCTGCTCGGTCTGGCCGATGTTGATCAACACCGCCTTCGGCGTGGCCGGCGTGCGGCGCGAATGGCTCAACGTGGCCAGGACGCTGGAGGTGAGCCCGCTGCGCAAGGCCTTCGAGGTGATCCTCCCGGCGGCGGCGCCCACCATCCTGACGGGCATGCGCATCAGCATGGGCATCGCCTGGCTGGTGATCGTGGCCGCCGAGATGCTGGTCGGCGGCACCGGCATCGGCTACTTCGTGTGGAACGAGTGGAACAACCTGTCGCTCACCAACGTGATCTTCGCGATCCTGGTGATCGGCGTGGTCGGCATGCTGCTGGACCTGCTGTTCGCGCGGGCGCAGAAGGCGGTGACGTATGTGGATTGACCTCCTTCGTTGTTCGCGGGCCGCTTCGGCGTGCGGCCCGAGGGCGGTGGCCTGCGCGAGCTTCACTGTGCCGCCTTCGCCTGCCGGCGAAGGTCCGCTGCGCTGCTCGCTCCGCGAGGGCGCCCGCACAGCCCACCGCCCTCGGGCCGGGATGCAGCGGAGGGATTCGACCACTGCAACGCACGGTGCGTCTGGCAAGGGTGAGGCTGAGGCCGCGGGCGCGCCTCTGGTACCCCAGCGAAGCGACCGCGGCCTCAGCCTCACCCTTGCGTGCTCGGTGCAAGCAAGCCAGATGCGCAAGACCGGCCCATGCCCATGAACTCACCCACCCCCTTCCTCAAGATCGAGGGCTTGGCCAAGACCTACCCCGGCTCCTCCGAGCCGGTGTTCGACGGTGTCAACTTCGGCGTTGCGAAGGGCGAGTTCGTCTGCATCGTCGGCCACAGCGGTTGCGGCAAGACCACCATCCTCAACGTGCTCGCGGGCCTGGAGCAGGCGAGCGCCGGCCACGTGTTCATGGACGGCCGCGAGGTCGCCGGCCCGAGCCTCGAACGTGGCGTGGTCTTCCAGGGCCATGCGCTGATGCCCTGGCTCAGCGTGCGCCGCAACATCGCCTTCGCGGTGCGCAGCAAGTGGCCCGACTGGGCCGCGTCGCAGGTCGAGGCGCAGGTCGAGAAGTACGTGACGATGGTCGGCCTGGGGCATGCCATCGACAAGAAGCCGTCGGCACTGTCGGGCGGCATGAAGCAGCGCGTGGGCATCGCGCGCGCCTTCGCGATCGAACCCAAGATGCTGCTGCTCGACGAACCCTTCGGTGCGCTCGACGCGCTGACGCGCGGCAGCATCCAGGACGAACTGCTGAAGATCTGCGCCGAGACGCACCAGACCGTCTTCATGATCACGCACGACGTCGACGAGGCCATCCTGCTGGCCGACAAGATCCTGCTGATGAGCAACGGCCCGCAGGCGCGGGTGGCCGAGATCGTGCGCAACACCATGCCGCGCGACCGCCAGCGCGCCACGCTGCACCACGACCCGCAGTACTACCGCATCCGCAACCACCTGGTCGACTTCCTCGTCGCGCGCTCGAAGGACCTGGCGCACGGTCGTGCGCCGGCGTTTCCACCCGAAGTGCATCCGGGCGTCGATGCCTCGCCGGAGGCTGACACCGAACCCGCCGCGCTGGTCACCGGCGTGGCCTCGCCGAACCGGGTGCCGCTGCAGCGAGTGGTGTGAGCGATGTCATCCGCTCGTCCACGCACGCCCTCGATCACCCCTCCCTTTGTCCCACCCCACCGGAGCACGCCATGAGCCGTCTCGAAGTCACCGAAAAGATCGTCGCCACCAAGGTGGCCAAGGGCCTGAAGTGGTCCGATATCGCCGCCAAGGTCGGCCTCAGCAAGGAATGGACGACGGCGGCCTGCCTCGGCCAGATGACGCTGACGAAGGAGCAGGCCGGCATCGTCGGCGAGATCTTCAGCCTCAGCGATGCCGAACAGAAGTGGCTGATGGTGGTGCCCTACAAGGGCTCGCTGCCCACCACCGTGCCCACCGACCCGCTGATCTACCGCTTCTACGAACTGGTCAGCGTGTACGGCACGACCTTCAAGGAACTGATCCACGAGGAGTTCGGCGACGGCATCATGAGCGCGATCGATTTCAAGATGGACCTGCAGCGCGAGCCCACCCTGCCGGCGACCGGGTCAGCATCACGATGAGCGGGAAGTTCCTTCCCTACAAGACATACTGACAGCAGGATCTGCGTCATGACCACCGAGACCCGACCGCCCGTTCCGCCCTTCACCGTGGAGAGCGCAAGCCGGAAGGTGCGCCTGGCCGAGGACGCCTGGAACACCCGCGATCCCGACGTGGTGGTGCGCGTCTATACCGAGGACACGCGCTGGCGCAACCGAAGCGAATTCCCGTTCGGCCGCGAACAGGTGCGCGCCTTCCTGCAGCGCAAGTGGGCGCGCGAGCTGGACTACCGGCTGATCAAGGAGCTGTGGGCCTGCGACGGCCCGCGCATCGCGGTGCGTTTCGCCTACGAATGGCGCGACGACTCGGGCCAGTGGTTCCGCAGCTATGGCAACGAGAACTGGGAGTTCACGCCGCAAGGCCTGATGGCACGCCGCTACGCGAGCATCAACGACCTGCCGATCGTCGAGGGCCAGCGTCTCTTCACGTGGCCGCTCGGACGGCGCCCCGACGATCACGCCGGCTTGAGCGAACTGGGGCTCTGACGCGGCGACGGCGCTCGCAGGCGCCGCGCGTTCAGCGTGGTGGCGGCGCCTCGGTCGGGAAGTGGCGCCCGGTCCACTCCTTCATGCCGCCGTCCACATAGCTCACGTTGGTGTAGCCCTGCGCCTGCAGCATCGCGGCCAGCTTGCTGGAGCGGTTCTGCGTGCGGCAGATCAGCAGCACCGGCCGGGCCGGATCGCGCGGGATCTCGGACTGCCGCTCCTTGATCTGGCTCAGTGGCAGGCGCAGTGCGCCCGGGGCGACGCCGGTCGCGGCGTGCTCGTCCGGTTCGCGGATGTCGATCAGCAGGGCCTGGCCGGCGGCCGCGGCGGTGCGCGCCGTTTCCAGGTCGACCTTCGGTGCGGCAGGCAGCGCCTGCGCGCGGGCGGCGGCCGGCAGGGTCAGCGTGGCGCAGGCCGCCGCCTGCAGCAGCGCGCGCCGTGCGATGCGGGCGTGTGGATTTGGGGTCGGGGTCATGGCGCCTCCTGCTCGGCCTTGCGCTGGCGCCACAGCTTACGCCTGCGCGGACGGCGGGCGCGGTACCAGTTCGCGCTGCACGGCCATGGCGGTGGCGCGCGGCACGATTGGGCGGCCACGCGCCTCCAGGTGGGCGCGCGTGAACGCGGCACCGAACAGCAGGATCAGCGACGAGTAGTTGACCCACACCAGCAGCAGCACCAGCGAGCCGGCCGCGCCGTAGGCCGAGCCGGCGGCGGTGTGGGTGAGGTAGAGCGCGATCAGCGAGCGCCCGATCGTGAACAGCCCCGCGGTGACGGCCGCACCCATCCACACGTCGCGCCAGGCCAGCACCACGTCGGGCAGGATGCGGAACATCGCGGCGAACAGCAGCGTCACCACCCCCAGCGACAGGCCGATGTCCAGCAGGCCCAGCGTCCAGGCCGGCACCGGCAGCCAGGCCTCGGCGAACACCATCACCGCACGCACCGCCACGCTGAGCAGCAGCGAGACCAGCAGCACGAAGCCGATCGCCAGCACCACGGTGAGCGACAGCACGCGGGTCTTGACGAGCAGCAGCAGCGTGTTGCGCGAGGGGCTGGGCGCGACCGACCAGATCGCGTTGAGCGACTTCTGCAGCTGCGCGAACACCGTGGTCGCGCCCAGCAGGATCAGCCCGAAGCCCAGCAGCGTGGGCCACAGGCCGTTGCGCTCGAAGCGCGCGCCGGCCACCGCCGACTGCACGAAGCCGGCGGCCTGCGCGCCGATCACGGCCTCGAGCTGCGCCATCAGCTGGCCCTGCGCGGCCTGCTCGCCGAGCACCAGGCCGATGACCGCGACCGCGACGATGACCACCGGCGCGATCGAGAACACCGTGAAGAAGGCCAGCGCCGCGGCGTACACGAAGGCCTGGCTGTCCAGCCAGTAGCGGGCCGCGCTGCGGACGACGGCGAACCAGTCGCGGAGGAGCTCGGGCATGGGCGCATTGTGCCGCCGAGCCCTGGGCGCCGGACCGGCCTACATCACGGTGGCGTGCGGATGCAGCGGGTGGTCCAGCGTGTCGGCGATCAGCCGCAGCGCGGCGTCGCAGTCCTCGCGCGTCAGCGGGCCGCCGAGGCAGATGCGCACCGCGTCCGGCGGATCGCCGTCGGTCGAGAAGGCGGCGCTGGCCACCACGCCGACGCCCTGGGTGCGCAGGTAGGACGCGAACTCCACCGTGCTCCACGACGAGGACAGCGGCAGCCAGAGGTGGAAGCCCTCCGGCTGCGCCTGTACCGCGTGGCGCGCCAGGTGGCGGGCCGCCATCGCCTGCCTGGCGATCGACTCGTTGCGGATCGCCTGCAGCATCGCCTGCGCGCTGCCGTCGACGACCCAGCGGGTGGCCAGCGCATTGGTCACCGGCGACGCCATCACCGTGGTGGCGCGCAGCGCGCCGGCCAGCCGCTGGGCCTGGCGTTCGCTGGGCGCACTGACGTAGGCGGTGCGCAGGCCCGCGCCGAGACACTTGCTGAAACCGGTGACGTAGTAGGTGAGCTCCGGCGCCAGCAGCGCCAGCGGCGGCGGCACCTCGCGCGGCAGCATCGAGTAGGCGTCGTCCTCGACGATCGGCACGCTGTAGCGCAGCGCGATGTCGGCCAGCGCCTCGCGCCGCCGCTTCGAGGTGGTGAGCGTGGTCGGGTTCAGCAGCGTCGGGTTGCAGTACAGCGCCTTGGGCTTGAGGGTCTTGCAGGCCTGTTCGAAGTCGGCCGCACTCGGGCCTTCGTCGTCGAGCGCCAGCGCGTGCAGCTGCACGCCGAGCTGGGTGGCGATCGCCTTGATGCCCGGGTAGGTGAGCGACTCCACGCACACCAGCTCGCCCGGCCGCGCCAGCTGCGACACCAGTGCGGCCAGCGCGCTGTGGATGCCGGGGCAGACCAGCACGCGCTCGGCGCTGCAGTCCGGCAAACGGTGGCGCAGCCACTGCACCGCGGCGTCCTTGTCCTCGGGCGAGCCGCCGAAGTCCTGATAGCGCATCAGCGTGTACAGGTCGCTGCGGGCCATCAGCTCGCGGGCGCTGTCGCGCAGGCGCTCGACCAGCGCCGGGTCCTCGGGCTCCGGCGGCAGGTTCATCGTCATCTCCGCGCCGCTGCCGCCGCGCAGCGGCACGGCCGGGCTGCGCCCGCGCACGTAGGTGCCCATGCCGGGACGCGAGTCGATCAGCCCGCGCTTGCGCGCCTCGCCATAGGCGCGCGCCACCGTGGTGTAGTTGAGCCGCAGGCTGTCGGCCAACTGGCGCAGCGTGGGCAGGCGCTCCTGCGCGCCGAGCCGGCCGGTGCGCAGGTCCTCGGCGATCAGGTCGGCGATCAGCAGGTAGGCGGGCCGGTCGCTGCCCTCGAGTCGGCGCAGCCAGTGCTGCATGGGTTTGGCGGCGGCCATGGGGATGAAGGGCGAGGGCAGGGGGTCGGGGATGGCGCATTGATTGCATCGTTCATGCCATCACCGGGTGGCCCGCGGCGAGCGACGGTGCCCAGGTGCGGTGCGCCGAGGGCCGTTGATCGGAGGCATTGATCGCATCGCGGCGCCTCACGCCGGTGCGTGCATTCCCCTGTGGAAAAGGGGTCTTGCCACGCCCCGGCGAGCCTTCGAAAAAGAAGCGGTCGACGGCGACCGCGCCGCGGCTTCTTGATCGCCCATTGATCGCATCGCCGGGCTGCACGGCGGGGCCGCCGTGGCACACCGCGTGCAAAGAGCCGGCTGCGCTCAGCGCCTTTCTTTCCTCCTTCGACCCCTGTCAACCGCCAACCGCCAACGGAGTCCGCCATGCCCAAAGTCACCCGCCCCGCCAACGAGAAAGGCGAGTTCCTCGTCGACTACGAAGAGAAGGTCTTCGAGGACGTGAAGGCCGCCCCGGGCGAGAAGGCCCTGGTCACCTTCCACACCGTCGCCTTCGAAGGCTCGATCGGCTTCGTCAACCTGCTGCAGGCCACGCGGCTGCAGCGCAAGGGCTTCGAGACCTCGGTGCTGCTCTACGGCCCCGGCGTGACGCTGGGTGTCAAGCGCGGCTTCCCGACGCTCGGCGACGAGGCCTTCCCCGGTCACCAGAACTTCAACAACCAGATCGCCAAGTTCATCGCCGAGGGCGGGAAGGTCTACGCCTGCCGCTTCGCGCTGCAGGCGCTGTACGGCCACGGCGAGGGCGCGCTGATCGAGGGCATCCGCCCGATCAGTCCGCTGGACGTGCTGGACATCATCCTGCTGCACCGCAAGGCCGACGCCTTCATCCTCGACACCTGGACACTTTGAACACCCCGTTGCGGCTGCGCCGCTCCCCCTCGAAGGGGGCGACGCTGGCGGGCCGGCGGAGCCGGACCCGCGGCGTCCACTCGGTGGGCCGTGCCTCGGCCTGCGCCCGGCTTCTCGTCGAACCGTCATGGAGATCCTGAGATGAGTTCCCCTCGCACCGTCCGCGCTGCCGCGGTCCAGATCGCGCCCGACCTCGAGCGGCCCGAGGGCACGCTCGAGCGCGTGCTCGCGGCGATCGACGAGGCGGCCGGGCGCGGCGCGGGGATCGTGGTGTTCCCCGAAACCTTCGTGCCCTACTACCCCTACTTCTCGTTCGTGCTGCCGCCGGTGCTGCAGGGCGCGCCGCACCTGCGGCTGATGGAGCACGCGGTGGTGGTGCCCGGGCCGGTCACGCAGGCGGTCGGCGAGCGGGCCCGCGCGCGCGGCATCGTCGTCGTGCTCGGCGTCAACGAGCGAGACCACGGCAGCCTCTACAACACCCAGCTGGTGTTCGATGCCGACGGTGCGCTGATCCTGAAGCGCCGCAAGATCACCCCGACCTATCACGAGCGCATGGTCTGGGGCCAGGGCGACGGCGCCGGGCTGAAGGTGGTGGACAGCGCGGTCGGCCGCGTCGGCGCGCTGGCCTGCTGGGAGCACTACAACCCGCTGGCGCGCTACGCGCTGATGACGCAGCACGAGGAGATCCACTGCGCGCAGTTTCCCGGCTCGATGGTCGGGCAGATCTTCGCCGACCAGATGGCGGTGACGATCCGCCACCACGCGCTGGAGTCGGGCTGCTTCGTCGTCAACGCCACCGGCTGGCTGACCGACGCGCAGATCGCGTCCATCACGCCCGATCCGGGCCTGCAGAAGGCGCTGCGCGGCGGCTGCCATACCGCCATCGTCTCGCCCGAGGGCAAGGACCTGTGCACGCCGCTGACCGAGGGCGAGGGCATCGTCTATGCCGACCTCGACATGGCGCTGATCGCCAAGCGCAAACGCATGATGGACTCGGTGGGCCACTACGCGCGCCCCGAGCTGCTGAGCCTCCTGATCGACGACCGCCCGGCCACGACCTCGACGTCGATGACCGCGGCCGCCCTTGCCCCTGCCGTTCCCGCGACCTTCCGGAGTTCCTCCCATGAGCACGCCGCCCCTCAGCCCCGCCACGCCCCTGTCGCCGGAGAGCCGCCGGCTGATGACCGAGCTGCAGTCCTTCGGGTTGCGGCTGGCTGACCCGGGTTCGCCGAACGCCGGCGTCGCCAGCCGGCGCGGCGGCGCGGGGCCGTCGGACCACAAGGCGGTGACGGTCGACGGTCACACGATCATGGTGCCGGTGCACACCCACGGCGCCTGGGCCTCGCCCTTCGTCGCCGAGGCGCCCGACGCCGACGGCACGAGCCGTCTGACGCGCGGCAGCATCCCGATCGCGCGCGTCGCCTTCCCGAAGGCGCCGCGCTTCTATGCGCTGCAGACCTTCGACGGCGTGCCGTACTCGCACATCGCCACGCTGCACGGCTCGGACGTGCTGGCGACCACGGTGCTGCAGACCTGCATCCGCTACGAGAGCCGCCGCAAGACCTGCAAGTTCTGCGCGATCGGCCAGAGCCTCGCGGCCGGCCGCACGGTGGCGCACAAGACGCCGGAGCAGCTCGCCGAGGTGGCGCGCGCCGCGGTGCTGCTCGACGGCGTGAAGCACATGGTCATGACCACCGGCACGCCGCCCACGCCCGACCGCGGCGCGCAGGTGCTGTGCGACAGCGCGTTCGCCATCCGTGCGGCGGTCGACCTCCCGATCCAGGCGCAGTGCGAACCGCCGGATACCGACCAGTGGTTCGTTCGCATGAAGGCCGCCGGCATCGACACACTGGGCATGCACCTCGAGGTGGTGACGCCCGAACTGCGCGAACGCGTCATGCCGGGCAAGGCCACGGTGCCGGTCGAACGCTACCTGGAGAGCTTCGAGGCGGCGGTCGGCGTGTTCGGCCGCGGTCAGGTGTCGACCTACATCCTCGCCGGCCTGGGCGACACGCGCGAGGCCATCCTCTCGATCGCCGAGAAGCTGGTGGCGCTGGGTGTCTACCCCTTCGTCGTGCCCTTCGTGCCGATCAGCGGCACGCCGCTCGAGGACCATCCGTCGCCGAGCCCCGAGTTCATGAAGGCTGTGCTGGAGCCGCTGGGTGCGATGGTGAGCGCCGGCGGGCTGCGCTCGGCCGACATCAAGGCGGGTTGCGGCAAGTGCGGGGCGTGCTCCTCGTTGTCGGTCTACGAATCATGATGCGCACCGCTCCCACGGCCCCCGAGCCGATGTGCGACCTGCCCACCGCCTTCACCCCCTGCGAGTTCCGCGTCAAGTGGGCCGATGGTGCCTGGGAGATCAACGAGGCGCGGCGCCTGCGCCGCCTGGTGTTCTGCATCGAGCAGGGCCTGTTCGGCGGCGGCGACGACATCGACGCGATCGATGCACATGCGCAGCCGCTGGTGGCGCTGTCCTGCGTGGGCGGCATGAGCGACCAGGTGGTCGGCACGGTGCGCATCCATCCTGGCCAGAACGAGGGCGACGAGGGTGTGTGGTGGGGCTCGCGCCTCGCGGTGCACCCGGCCTTCCGCAGCCACGGCCGGCTCGGTGCGACGCTGATCCGGCTGGCGGTGAGCAGCGCACGCGCGCGCGGCGCGCACCTCTTCCTGGCGCACGTGCAGGCGCAGAACCGCCCGCTGTTCGAGCGGCTGCACTGGCAGTGGCTGAAGGACGAGACGCTGCACGGCCGACCGCACGGCCTGATGCAGGCCGATCTGGCGCACTACCCGCCCTGCCACGATCCGCTGACCGGCTACGTGGCGCAGAGCCGGGCCCGCGCCTGACGGGGGCCGCATGGAGGATGCAATGCTGGGACAGGGGGGGCTCGACGGGCTCGCCTCGGCGTTGCTGCGCGGGCGCGGCTTCGCACACAAGCGCGACATCAGCGATGTGGTGTCGGCGCTGTCGGCCGCGCTGCCAGGCGGCACCGCCGCGCTGGGCCAGGCGGTGGGCGTCGGCGACGACTGCGCGGCGATCCCCGACGGCGACGGCGGCTACCTGCTGTTCGCGATCGAGGGTTTCGTCGACGACTTCGTGCAGCGCATGCCTGGTTCGCCGGCTATTGCGGCGTGATGGTCAACGTGAGCGACATCTGCGCGATGGGCGGGCGGCCGATCGCCGTGGTCGACGCGCTGTGGAGCCGCGGCATGGCGCCGGGCCAGCAGGTGCTCGAGGGTCTGGCGGCCGCCTCGCAGCGCTATGGCGTGCCGATCGTCGGCGGCCACAGCAACAACCAGGCGGTCGGCGGCCAGCTCGCGGTGGCGATCCTCGGCCGAGCGAAGACGCTGCTGACGAGCTTCAACGCCCGCCCCGGCGACACGCTGGTGATGGCGATCGACCTGCGCGGCGCCTACCAGGAGCCCAACCCCTACTGGGACGCGTCGACCCGCGCGCCGGCCGAGCGCCTGCGCGCCGACCTCGAGCTGCTGCCGGCGCTGGCCGAGAGCGGCCTGTGCGATGCGGCCAAGGACATCAGCATGGCCGGCGCCGTGGGCACGGCGCTGATGCTGCTGGAGTGCTCGCAGGTCGGCGGCGTGATCGACGTGCAGGCGATCCCGCGCCCGCCCGGCGTGCCGCTGCTGCGCTGGCTGCAGTCCTTTCCGAGCTACGGCTACGTGTTCAGCGTGCGGCCGGCGCAGGCAGCCGCGGTGGCGCGGTATTTCGAGTCGCAGGGCATCGCCTGTGCCGCGGTCGGCGAGGTCACGGCGACCCCGCAGCTGCATCTGCGCGACGGCGAGACGAGCGCGCTGCTGTGGGACCTGGCGGCGCAACCCTTCATCGGCGCGCGAGCCGTCGTGCCGCGGGAGCCGGCCCATGTCTAGCCGTCGCCTGCGCATCGGCCTGCTGACCCATTCGGTCCATCCGCGCGGTGGCGTCATCCACACGCTGGAACTGGCCGATGCATTGCACGAGGCCGGCCACGAGGTGACGGTGATGGCGCCGGCGCTGCCCGGGCAGGCGCTGTTCCGCACGCCGCGTTGCGCGGTCGAGCTGGTGCCGGTGGCGCCGGCGCCTGCCGATCTGGCGAGCATGGTCGCGTCGCGCCGCGACGCCTGCATCGACCATCTCGCGCCGCGGCTGGAGCGCGGGCGCGGCTGGGACGTGCTGCACGCCCAGGATGGCATCGGCGGCAACGCGCTCGCGACGCTGCAGGAGCGCGGCCTGATCGACGGCTTCGTGCGCACCGTGCACCACCTCGACCGCTTCGACGATGCGCGCGTGATGGCCTGGCAGGAACGCGCCTTCCTGCGCGCGCGCCAGGTGCTGTGCGTCAGCCAGACCTGGTGCGACACGCTGCGGCGCGAGCACGGCGTGGCCGCGGCGCTGGTTCACAACGGCGTCGACCTGCAGCGCTACGGCCGCCAAGCCGGCGCGGCCGATGCGCGCGTGCGGCGCCGCTTCGGCCTGCGCGTCGGCGCGGCCCACGACGCGCCGGTCTACCTGGCGGTGGGGGGCATCGAGGAGCGCAAGAACACGGTGCGTGTGCTGCAGGCCTTTGCGGCCCTGCGGGCGCGGCAGCCGCAGGCGCAGCTGGTGATCGCCGGCGGTGCCAGCCTGCTCGACCACGACCGCTATGCGCGCGAGTTCACCGAGGCGCTGGCCGCCAGCGGCCTGCGCGTCGGGCCGGGGGCCGACGTGGTGATCACCGGCACCGTCGCCGACGACGAGATGCCGGCGCTGTTCCGTGCCGCCGACGTGCTGGTGATGGCCTCGCTGCGCGAGGGCTTCGGCCTGGTGGTGCTGGAGGCACTGGCCTGCGGCACGCCGGTCGTGGTGTCGCGCCAGGCGCCGTTCACCGAGTACCTGCCGGCCGACGAACCGCACGGCGAGGCCTGCTGGGCCGACCCGCTGAACCCGCTGTCGATCGCCGACGCGATGGCGCGGGCCTGCGAACCGGAGCGCGCGCAGGCGCTGGCCCGGGCCGTGCCCGAGGTCTGCCGGCGCTACAGCTGGACGGCCAGCGCCGCGCGCCACGTCGCGCTGTACCGCGCGATGCGGGCGCTGGTCGGTCATGGCGTGCCGCTCGCCGCGGCGGTGCCCACCGAACCGGCCGCGATGGACGCCGCCCCTGTCGTTTCCTGACCTCACGTTGCCTGGAGATTCGCCCCATGCCCGCGATGCATTTCCACCTGCGCTGGCCCGATCGCAGCGAGACGCGCTGCTACTCGCCGTCGCTGGTGATCAAGGACTACCTCGTCCCCGGCAGCAGCTACCCGCTGCCGGAGTTCCTGGACCGCAGCCGCGAGGCGCTGCACATCGCCTCCGAGCGCGTGCGTGCCAAGTTCGGCTACGCCTGCTCGATGGCGATGGACCAGCTGGCGCAGATCGAGGCCACCGCCGGGCGCTTCGACGCGCAGGCCGAGGTGGAAGTGCTGCGCTTCGACGAAGCCTGACCCGAGCAAGAAGGACCCACGCCATGAACCCCAACGCAGAACACCACAGCGTCGCCATCGTCGGCGGCGGCCAGGCCGGCCTCTCGCTGAGCTACTACCTGCAGCAGCGCGGCATCGACCACGTGGTGCTCGAGAAGCGCTCGCCGCTGCACGCCTGGCGCACGCAGCGCTGGGACAGCTTCTGCCTCGTCACGCCCAACTGGCAGTGCAAGCTGCCGGGCTGGGAGTACGCCGGCAGCGACCCGCACGGCTTCATGAAGAAGGACGAGATCATCGAGTACCTCGATGGCTTCGTGAAGCACGTGGCCGCGCCGGTGCGCAGCGGCCTGACGGTGCAGCGCGCCGCGCCGCGCGCCGGCGGCGGCTTCGAGATCGCCACCTCGCAGGGCCACTACAGCGCCGACCAGCTGGTGGTGGCCTCGGGCGGCTACCACCAGCCCATCATCCCGCGGCTGGCCGAGCGGCTGCCGCGCGATCTGCTGCAGATCCACTCGGAGCAGTACCGCAATGCGCAGGCGCTGCCGCCCGGCAAGGTGCTGGTGGTGGGCAACGGCCAGTCGGGCGCGCAGATCGCCGAGGACCTGCACCTGGCCGGCCGCCAGGTGGTGATGGCGACCGGCGACGCGCCGCGCTGCGCGCGCTTCTACCGCGGCAAGGACGTGGTCGACTGGCTGGCCGACATGGGCTACTACGACATGCCGGTGCACGAGCACCCGCTGCGCGAGGGCGTGCGCGACAACACCAACCACTACGTCACCGGCCGCGACGGCGGGCGCGACATCGACCTGCGCAAGTTCGCGAACGAGGGCATGGAGCTCTATGGGCTGCTGAATGGTCTGGAGGGCGACACGCTGCACTTCAACCCCGACCTCCGCGCCAACCTCGACCACGCCGACCGCATCTACAACGGCATCAACGCCGCGATCGACAAGCACATCGAGAAGGCCGGCCTCGACGTGCCGCCGCCGTCGGTCTACCGGCCGGTGTGGGAGCCGGCGGCCGAGCGCACGCGGCTGTCGCTGCGCGAGTCCGGCATCGGCGCGGTGATCTGGTGCATCGGCTTCTCGCCCGATTTCAGCTGGCTCGACGCGCCGGTGTTCAACGGCCGCGGGCAGCCCGGCCACGTGCGCGGCGTGACCGCGCTGCCGGGGCTCTACTTCATCGGCCTGCCCTGGCTGCACACCTGGGGCTCGGGCCGCTTCTCGGGGGTGGCGCGCGACGCGCTCTACCTGGCCGAGCAGATCGAGGCGCGCGCGCCGGTCGCCGGAACGCCGGCTGCGCGCGAGCTGGCCGAGCCCTGGCTGTCGTGACGGCAGCCGCGCTGCAGTCCGGGCGCTTCGTCGCCGGCATGCCCCAGCTGTGCCCGACGGGCCTGTCGGAGAACTGGCTGCTGAAGGAATGCGGCCACCAGCACTGGCTCGCGCTGGCCCGCCGGCAGGGCCGGGCCCGGCCCGATTTCCGCGACGCCGGGGGCCGCAAGGCCTATGCGGCGTTCACCGCCGTGCGCATCCGCCACGCACGGCTGGACCGGGTGGCGGAGAACGACCGCCTGCGCGTCGTCTCGCGCTGCCTGCCGGTGGGGCGCTCGCAGCACTTCGGCCTGCACGAGCTGCGGGGGCGCGACGGCACGCATGCGCAGGTTGAGATGCTGTCCACCTTCGTGCGGCGCGAGCGCGCCGGCGACAACCGCAGCGTGGTCCGCGCCGCGGTGCCGGCGACCACCGCCGCGCCCGAGGCCGATATCGAGCGGGCCGCGCTGGCCACCTACGCCCTGCAACTGGCCGAGCGGGGACGGGCCCTGCGCAGCGGGCAATGGCAGCCGGACTTCGGGCCGGAATCGGAGCGCGGCGCGCCGTTGCGCGAGTTCCGGTTCCAGCCCTGCCCGCACAACGACTTCAATGGCGCCGACCTGCTTTACTTCGCGAGCTTCCAGGCGATCGTCGACCGCGCCGAGGGGGCGTGGTTCGGCTCGACGGCGCTGCCGCGGCTGGCGGAGCGCGAACTGGCGTTCTACGGCAACGTGAACGTCGGCGAATCGCTGACGGTGCTGCTGCGCGGCGTGCAGGAGTCGCCCGACGGGCTGTCGCACTGGTGCGAGGTGCGACGCGCCGGCGACGGCGCCCGCCTGGCCGACGTGCTGACGCGCAAGCGGCGCGTGCCGGTCGACGGCGCTGGCCTCAGCGCGTGACGGGCCACAGCGCCCACATCCGCAGCGGTTGCTTCATGCGGCCGGCGCGGTCCTCGGCGCCCTCGGCCCAGCCCCAGTAGTAGTCGGCGCGCACGGCGCCGGTGATGGCGCTGCCGGTGTCCTGCGCCATCACCAGTCGCTGCAGTGGCCGCGGCGGGGGGGGCGTGGCGCTCCAGGGCTGCGGCTCGGTGGTGTCGAGCCACACGGGCGTGCCGTAGGGAATGGCGCGCGGATCGACCGCGATCGAGCGGCCCGGCGTCAGCGGCACGCCCTGCGCGCCGACCGCGCCGATCGACGGATCGGGCAGCGGCTCCTCGCGGAAGAACACGTAGCGCGGGTTCGCGGCCAGCATCTCCGACACGCGGCCGGGGTTGGCGCGCGCCCAGGCCTTGATGGCCGGCCACGAGGCCTGCTCCAGCGTGAACGCACCACGCTCGACCAGCCAGCGGCCGACCGACTGGTAGGGTTGGTCGTTGTGGCCGCCGTAGGCGAGGCGCACGGTCTGCCGGCGGCCGTCGGGCTCGGTGATCGCGAGCCGGCCCGAGCCCTGCACCTGCAGCAGCAGCGCGTCCAGTGGGTCGGCGATCCAGGCGATCTCGCGCCCCTTCAGTGCGGCGCGCGCTGCCGGCAGCGTCTCGATCTCGGCGCGCGTGTACCAGGGCTTGCGCAGTGCCAGGTTCGGCGGCGCCGCGTAGAGCGGCACGCTGTAGCTCTTGCTGCGCTGGCGCGAGGCGGCGACCAGCGGCTCGAAGTAGCCGGTGGCGAGGCCCTCGTCGCGACCGTCGAGCGCGGTGACGCGGTAGGGCGTCAGCGTGCGCTGCAGCCAGGCGCGGACGCGGGCGTCGTCGGGCGCATCGAGCGCCTTGGCGCTGGCACAGGCGGTGGCCCAGCCGGGGGCCGGCTTCGAACAGCCGGCCAGCAGCGCCGGCCAGACACGCCCCGTGGCGTCGACCTCCCAGCCGGGCAGGTCGCTCCAGGGCACCGGCTGCCAGCGGGCGTTCTCGCGCAG
>NZ_AZSN01000071.1:0-19891 GCF_000576225.1 Methylibium sp. T29-B
CCGGCGTGGCCGCCGCCAGCGCCGCCGCGCCGAACGATGCCGCCGTCGCGGCCGGCCCGCCGACAGATCCCGTGCGCCCGGAAGAACCGATCGACCTCGACGCCATCGCGGCGCAACGCGATCTGTGGATACGCGTGCGGCGCGGCTTTGCGATGCCCGACCTCGACACGCCGCTGGTCCGCGACCGCGAGCAGTGGTACGCCACGCGGCCCGATTACGTGCAGCGCATGACCGAGCGGTCGAGTCGCTACCTGTTCCATGTGGTCGAGGAGATCGAACGGCGCGGCATGCCCACCGAACTGGCCCTGCTGCCGTTCATCGAGAGTGCCTTCAACCCGCAGGCCATGTCGACCGCCAAGGCCTCGGGCATGTGGCAGTTCATCCCGTCGACCGGCAAGCACTTCGATCTGGCGCAGAACGCCTTCCGCGACGACCGGCGCGACGTGCTGGCCTCCACGCGCGCCGCGCTCGACTACCTGCAGAAGCTGCACGGCATGTTCGGCGACTGGCATCTCGCGCTGGCCGCCTACAACTGGGGCGAAGGCAGCGTGGGCCGCGCGATCGCCCGCAACCAGAAACTCGGCCTGCCGACCGACTACCTCAGCCTGAAGATGCCGGACGAGACGCGCTACTACGTGCCCAAGCTGCAGGCCGTGAAGAACCTCATCGCGCGGCCAGAGGCCTTCGGATTGACGCTGCCCGCGATCGAGAACCACCCCTACTTCCTGAGCGTGCCGATCCAGCGCGACATCGACGCAGCCCTGGTGGCCCGTCTGGCCGGCCTGCCGCTCGACGAATTCCACGCGCTGAACCCCTCGCTCAACAAGCCGGTGATCCTGGCCGCCGGCACGCCGCAGGTGCTGCTGCCCTACGACAACGCCAACGAGTTCGTGCGCGCGCTGCCCGGTTACCAGGGCCCGCTGGCCAGCTGGACCGCCTGGGTCGTGCCGACGACGATGAAGCCGGCCGATGCCGCCAAGCGGGTCGGCATGAGCGAAGCCGAACTGCGCGAGGCCAATCGCATCCCGCCGCGCATGCTGGTGCGCGCCGGCTCGACGCTGATGGTGCCCCGGCACCCGCACCGGCACCTCGACGACGTGTCCGAGCGCGTGGCCGACAACGCGACGATGCTGCTCGCCCCTGACGCCCCGGCGCTGCGCCGCACCACCGTGAAGGCGCGCAAGAATGACAGCGTGGCCTCGATCGCCGCACGCTACCGGCTCAGCGCCGCCAGCGTGGCCGACTGGAACAAGGTGGCGGCCGGCGCCCACTTCAAGACCGGCCAGGCGGTGGTGCTCTACCTGCCGGGCAGGGCCGCGACCGCCCGCAAGAGCAGCCCCAGCACGACGGCCAAGGCCCGCGGCAACCGCGCCGCCACGTCAGCCACGGCCCAGCGCAAGTCGGCCGGCAAGTCGGTGGCCGCGCGCCCGACCGCGCAGGGCAAGAGCCGCGTGGCTGCCAACAGCCGCTGAGGCCGGGTCGGGCGCGCGGGCCTCAGTTGCGCGGCGTGAACAGGATCGCGATGTTGACCGCAAGCGCCAGCGTCCAGACCGCCGAACGCAGCATCGCACGATCCGCCAGGTAGCACGCCACGAAGGCGGCGCGCAGTCCCACCCACATCAGTGCCAGCATGCCGATGCGGTCGGCCGGCGCCCCGAGCGTCAGCGCGATCGCCACCGCGCCCACGAAGAACGGCAGGGCCTCGAAGCAGTTGGCCTGCGCCGCGTTCGCGCGCGCCCGGTAGCCGCTCTGCCGCGCCAGCCACTCACGCGGCGCATGGTTGTCGAAGCCCCCTTCGCCGCGCGGCGTGCCGAGGCGCCCTCCCTTGGCGATGCCGGCGCAGACGATGGGCATCAGCGCAGCGGCGAGCACGCTCAGGAGCAGGATCGTCGTCATCGCATCGTCTCCGGTTCGGGTCGACGCCGGCACTGGCCCTAGCGTCGATCGCTCAATGCATGGGCGATGGTGCCCAGGTCCACATACTCGAGTTCGCTGCCGACCGGCACGCCGCGCGCCAGCCGCGTGACGCTCGGGCCTCGGCCCTTCAGGGCCTGGGCGATCACGTGCGCGGTGGCCTCGCCCTCGGCGGTGAAGTTGGTGGCGACGATCAGTTCCTGCACCTCGCCATCGGTGGCACGCGCCAGCAGCTTCTCCAGTCCGATGTCGTGCACCCCGATGCCATCGAGCGGGCTCAGCCGCCCCATCAGCACGAAGTACAGCCCGTGGTAGCTGCCGCTGCGCTCGACCGCTGCCTGATCGGCCGGCGTCTCGACCACGCACAACTGCCGGCGTTCACGCGCCGGATCGAGGCAGGTGCTGCACACCGCGGCCTCGGTGAAGGTGTTGCAACGCTCGCAATGCCGCGCCGTCGCCACGGCCTGCTCCAGCGCCCGCGCGAGCCGCAGCGCGCCCTCGCGATCGTGTTGCAGCAGGTGATAGGCCATGCGCTGCGCCGACTTCACACCCACGCCCGGCAAGCGGCGCAAGGCCTCGGTCAGCGACTCAAGCGTGGACGACGCAGCCATGCCTCAGCGACTCGATCATCAGGAACAGCCCGCGGCAAAGGAATGGCAGCACGCCACCGTCCCACCGAGCGGACGCCGCGGGTCCGGCTCTGCCGGCCCGCCAGCGTCGCCCCTCGAGGGGGAGCGGCGCAGCCGCAACGGGGGGGAGAGCCATCAAAACGGCAGCTTCATGCCCGGCGGCAGCGGCATTCCTGCCGTCAGCTTGCCCATCTTTTCCTCGCTGGTCGCCGCCGCGCGGCGCACCGCGTCGTTGAAGGCCGCTGCCACCAGGTCCTCGAGCATGTCCTTGTCGTCGGCCAGCAGGCTGGGGTCGATGGTGATGCGCTTGACGTCGTGCTTGCAGGTCATCAGCACCTTCACGAGCCCGGCACCCGACTGGCCCTCGACCTCGATCAGCGCCAGTTCGTCCTGTGCCTTCTTCAGGTTGTCCTGCATGGCCTGCGCCTGCTTCATCAGGCCGGCCAGTTGTCCTTTGAGCATGTCGTTCTCCGGTGGTTCGAATGGGTCAGACGGGTTTGATCGACCCCGGCACGATGCGGGCCGTCTTGAACTGCGCCGTGAGCTGCAGCACCAAGGGGTCGTTGTGGATCAGCGCCTCGGCCTCGCGCTGGCGCTGCTCGCGCGCCGCTGCATCGCGCCGTGCCGGCGTGTCGTTCACCACACCGGCCTCGACGTCCAGCACCACCGCGTGACCCAGCGCGGCGGCCAGTGCCGCCTGCAGGCGTTCGGCATGGTTCGGATTGCGCAGGCTCTCTCGCTCGACGCGCAGCCGCAGCCGCGTTTCGCCGGTATCGATGGCCACGCACTCGGCCTGCAGCGCCAGCTCGCGGACCAACGCCGCGATCGCGTTCGCATCGGTCAGCTGGCGCACCAGCGCGGCCCAGCGGTCGCCCAGCGGACCGCGGGTCATCTCGGTCGGCGCAGGACCACCAGCCGCGTCGTCGCGCGCGACGGTCGGTGGTGCGGGGCGCGGTGCCACCGTCGCCGGGGGCTGGGACATTTCTTCCGCCAGCGGGATGTCGTCCTCCCATGGCGGGACGCTGGACGGGCTCTTCGCAATCAGCGGCGCAGGCGGTCGGGTCGGCACGGGGTCCGCCTTGGACGGTGGCGCCACGGCAAGGCTCGCGGTTGCCGGCGAGCGGGCCAGCGGCACGGCAGGTGCCGAGCCACGCACGAGGGCGGTTGCGGCACGCGGCGCCGCTGCGGGCGTAGCCTGGCCCGGCCGCACCACCGTCTCGGTGCGTGCAGCACCCGGTGGCCTGAACGCCAGCATGCGCAGCAGCACCATCACCAGGCCGCTGTATTCGTCAGGCGCCAGCGCCAGCTCGGCGCGGCCGTGCAGCGCGATGCTGTAGAGCAGCTGCGTCTCGTCGGCCGGCAGCAGGCCGGCGCGCTGCACGAGTGCCGCGGTGTCGGGATCGGCGGCGTCCAGCGCATCGGGCAGCACCTGCAGCAACGCGAGCTGCTGCAGCACCACCGCCATCTCCTCCAGCGCACCCTCGGCCGACAGGCCCTCGGCGCGCAGTGCGTCGGCCGTGGCCACCACGCCGGCGCCGTCACCGGCGGCCAGCGCATCGATCAGCGCATAGACATGGCTGCGGCCCACGGCGCCTATCATCTGGCGCACGCCGGCTTCCTGGAGCGTGCCGGCACCGAAGGCGATGGCCTGGTCGGTGAGCGACAGCGCATCGCGCATCGAGCCGTGCGCGCCGCGCGCCAGCAGCCGCAGCGCCCCCGGCTCGGCCGAGATGCCTTCGGCCGCCAGCACCTGCTCCAGGTGCGCGAGCACCGTCTCGGGCGCCATTGGCCGCAGGTTGAACTGCAGGCAGCGCGACAGCACCGTGACCGGTACCTTCTGTGGGTCGGTCGTCGCCAGCACGAACTTCAGGTACTCGGGTGGCTCCTCCAGCGTCTTCAGCATCGCGTTGAACGCGGTACTGGAGAGCATGTGCACCTCGTCGATCATGAAGACCTTGAATCGCCCGACGACCGGCTTGTAGGCCGACTGTTCCAGCAGTTGCGAGATCTCGTCGACGCCGCGGTTCGAGGCCGCGTCGAGCTCGGTGTAGTCGACGAAGCGGCCGGCGTCGATGTCGCGGCAGGCCGGACACACACCGCAGGGCTGCGCGGTGATGCCTCCCTGACCGTCGGGCCCGGTGCAGTTGAGGCTCTTCGCGAGGATGCGCGACACCGTGGTCTTGCCGACGCCGCGCGTGCCGGTGAACAGGTAGGCATGGTGCAGCCGCTGCGAGGTGAGCGCGTTGGCCAGCGCCTGCACCACATGCTCCTGGCCGACCATCTCGCCGAAGTGGCGTGGACGGTACTTGCGGGCCAGGACCAGGGTGCTCATGCCCGGCAGTTTACCGGCCGGGGTGGAAGCCCCCGGCCACAGGGGTGCCGGATAATCGGCGCGAATCCGCGGCCTGCCCGCGCCGCGCCATCCGCTCATCGGGCCCCTGCCCTGCCGACCATGACCACGCCCACCCCCACCCCGCTGAGCTACGAACAGGCCGGCGTCAACTACGACCTGATCGACCCGCTGAAAGTGGCCGCGCAGCGTGCCGCCAAGGACACCGCGAAGAACCTCGCCGCGCACGGTTTCGGCGAAGTGGCGGCGTCGCGTGGCGAGTCGGCCTACGTGGTCGACGTCGGGCCGTTCTACCTGGCCAGCATCGTCGAATGCCTGGGATCCAAGGCCCTGGTGGCCGACGAGATGAAGGCCCTGACCGGCCGCAGCTATTACGCCGGCATCGCGCAGGACACCATCGCGATGGCGATCAATGACCTGATCACCGTCGGCGCGACGCCGCTGGTGGTGCAGGCCTACTGGGCCGCCGGCGGCAGCGAATGGTTCGGCGATGCGCAGCGCGCGCAGGCGCTGGTGGCCGGCTGGAAGCAGGCCTGCGACACCTGCGGCGTGGCCTGGGGCGGCGGCGAGACGCCGGCGCTGGCCGGCATCGTGGAGGCCGGCCGCATCGACCTTGCGGCCTCCTGCACCGGGCTGATCAATCCGAAGTCGCGGCTGTCGGTCGGCGATGCGCTGGCACCGGGCGATGCGATCGTGCTGCTCGCGTCGAGTGGCATCCATGCCAACGGCCTGAGCCTGGCGCGCAAGCTGGTCGAGCGGCTGCCGCAGGGCTACCTCACCGAGGTGGCGCCGGGCCTGAGCTATGGCGAGGCCCTGCTCGCGCCGACCACGCTGTACTCGCCGGTGACCGAGGCGTTGTGGAACGCGCAGATCGTGCCGCATTACAGCGCCAACATCACCGGCCACGGCTGGCGCAAGCTGCTGCGCCACCCGGCCACCCACACCTACCGCATCCACAGCGTACCGCCGGTGCCGCCGGTGCTGCGCTTCATCGCCGAGCATGCCGGCCACGACGCGCGCGAGGCCTACAGCACCCTGAACATGGGTGCCGGCTTCGCGCTGTTCGTGAAGGCTGCCGATGCGCAGCGCACCGTCGAGGTCGCGCACCAGCAGGGCGTTGCCGCCTGGGTCGCGGGCACGGTCGAGGCAGGCCCCAAGCAGTTGCTGATCGAACCGATCGGCGTGCGCTTCGGCGACGACGACCTGCAGCTGCGCTGACGGTCTTTCCCTCGTCGGGTCCGGGACGCGCGACCGGTCGCCTACAATCGTCGGTGACGGGCCTCCCCGCATGGGGGCGCGGCCAACCGGGTCAGGTCGGGAACGAAGCAGCCCTAACCGTTAGCCTCCAGTGCCGGGGTCGGGCTCGTCACCCTTTCCCTTGCACCCCTGGTACGGCGCGCACTCCAGCGTTCGCGCAGAGTTCCGACCCATCGATCGCGTTGTGCGGCCCTCTCCCCTAGATGGCGAGTTCCTCGAAGATCCGGGCCAGGGAAACCATCGAGCGGACGCACATCTTCTTCATGATGTTGTGTCGATGGACTTTGATGGTGACCTCCGCGACACCCAGCCTGGCAGCAATCTGCTTGTTGAGTCCGCCGCCGATCAGCAATGCAAGAACTTCCTTCTCGCGTGGTGTGAGGGTCTCATAGGCCTCTCGAAGCGCCCGCAGTCGATCGGCCTCCAACCTCTCGCCGGCATCTCTTTCGAGGGCCTGTCCGATGGCGTCCAGGAGATCCTGATCGCGAAACGGCTTTGAAAGAAACTCCACCGCCCCCGACTTGATGGCCCGGACCGCCATCGGTATGTCGCCATGTCCCGTGATGAAGATGACGGGAATGGAGTCCAGGCGCTTCTTCAGCTCGTGATGGACATCGATGCCACTGAGGCCTGGCATTCTCACGTCCAGGACGACGCAGGCTGTTGCGGCCGACCGCTGGTATCGAAGGAACTCGGTGGCGGAGGAAAAGGTCTCGACCTGCAGACCAACCGACCGGATCAAGCTGCTCAGGGCCTCTCTCACCGAGAGGTCGTCATCGACGACGTAGACCACCGGGGACGACAGGCCATCCATCATGAAGCCCGGACGACAGGCATGCTGAAGATGCCCAGACATCCATCTTCCCGATCATCAACATGTACGACCGAAAGGGAGCGCTCTGGAAGCGCTGGGCCATCGGTTTCTCCGATTCGGCCTATCACGCGCCTGCGAACCAGGCGGCGGGGATCGCGATCTACACGTCGGCCTCCATGCTCGACGTCCATGCTCGACGTCCAGGCGCAGCATTGCACGACTCTCCAGCTGCGGATGATCAGTGATCCTGCTCTGAGTCCCCCCTCCATCTTTTCGGTGCAGAACTTGCGCGGAGGAGATTGACGCTGCGTGTCGTTTCGAGATGGCACGTTTGCGGCGGAGATCGATTCCGCCGCTTTTTTTGAGGCCGTGAAGGTCTGACAGTGCGGTCGGCCCTCCATCGAATCGAAACCGGCCCATCCGCCTGCTCCTCCTGCCGCGCGATCCGGCGATCGACGTGACATCCGACACGGACGCCCGGCCGGATGCAAGGCCCGAGTAAGTTTGGCTGATATTTCAGCTTCACTTCACTGCTTCACCGGCCGACAAGCCCGTCGATCATCTTTTGGATCGATCGACTGCTGTCAATAAACATTCTTTATGAGGTGGCCTGTGAATCTGACCCCCATGACCGTCCGCACCAAGCTGAGCCTGACCTTCGGTGGACTCTCGGTGCTCGTGCTGTTCGTCGCCGGACTGGCGATGAAATCCCTCGCCGAGGAGCACGACCAGCTCGTCGACTACGTGCACGGCGTCAATGCCCGGGCGCAGGCGGCGGCCGATGTGCGCGCGGCCGTGGATCGCCGCGCCATCGCGGCTCGCAACCTCGTGCTCGTCCGCAAGGCCGAGGACCTGGCCGCGGAACAGAGTTCGGTGGTCGCGGCGCATGAAGCAGTGCAGGCGAACCTCGGGACGCTGAACCAGTTGGTGGCCCGGGCCGCGAACCTGCCGGAGACGGCGCGCAGTCTCGTGGGCGAAATGAACCGCATCGAGGCGGCCTACGGGCCGGTCGCACTGGAGATCGTGAGGCTCGCCGCCGCCGGCCAGCATGACGCGGCCATCGCCCGCATGAATGCCGACTGCCGCCCGCTGCTGGCCGCGCTGGTCAAGGCGTCCGACGACTACCGCGACTACACGCTGAGCCGCGCGGTGCAGCTCACCGAAACGGCCGAGGCCGACTACCTGCTGCACCGCAATCTGCTGATCCTGGGCTGCGTGATCGCCTTCCTGTCGGCCGCCGTGTCGGGCACGCTGATCACGCGCAGCCTGACCCGCGCGCTGGGGGCCGAACCGGATCAACTGGGCACGGTGGCGCAACGCGTCGCCCAGGGCGACCTGAGCCGGGTGGACGGCGCCGCGGCCGCACCGCGCGGCAGCGTGCTGGCCTCGCTCGGCGCCATGCAGGCCAGCCTGGCGGACATCGTGGGCCGGGTGCGCAACAGCAGCGACTGCATCGCCACCGGGTCGGCGCAGATCGCCACCGGCAACGCCGACCTGAGCCAGCGGACCGAGGAACAGGCGAGCAACCTGCAGCAGACAGCCGCCTCCATGGAGGAGCTGACCGCGACGGTGAAGCAGAACGCCGACACGGCACGCCAGGCCACGCAGCTCGCCGGCTCGGCCTCGGGTGCCGCGGCGCACGGCGGCAGCGTGGTGGCCGAGGTGGTGGCCACCATGGGCGCCATCACCGAATCGAGCCGCAAGATCTACGACATCATCGGCGTGATCGACGGCATTGCGTTCCAGACCAACATCCTGGCGCTCAACGCGGCGGTGGAAGCCTCCCGCGCCGGCGAGCAGGGCCGCGGCTTCGCGGTGGTGGCCGGCGAGGTGCGCAACCTGGCACAGCGCAGCGCCGAGGCGGCCAAGGAGATCAAGACCTTGATCGGGGACAGCGTCGAGAAGGTCGGCACCGGCTCGCGGCTGGTTCACGACGCCGGACAGTCGATGAACGAGATCGTGGCCCAGGTCCAGCGCGTGAACGACCTGATCAGCGAGATCAGCGCCGCCAGCGTCGAGCAGAGCGGCGGCATCAGCCAGATCGGCAACGCGGTCAACCAGCTCGATCAGGTCACGCAACAGAACGCCGCGCTGGTGGAGGAAAGTGCGGCGGCGGCCGAGAGCCTGAAGCACCAGGCCGCCGCGCTGGCCGACCTGGTCAGCGTGTTCAGGATCGAAGGCTCAATGCGAACCACGTCCTCCTGATCGACCGCCTGGAGGCCCCCGGTCGGGCTCGTCAGCCTCCTCGCTCCGCACCATGCAGCCTTCAGGGGCTGCCGCCGCGTCAGACCGGCACCAGGAAGTCGCGGCTGATGCCGATGCCCAGGTCGCCCACGCGGTCGAGGAACTGCGTGAGGAAGGCGTGCAGGCCGGTGGCGAGGATCTCGTCGATGCGGCCGAAGCTCAGGTCGGCACGCAGCCGGCCGGCGCGGCGCAGCGTCTCGCCGCTCTGCTCGTTGGCCACCATCTTCAGGTTGCCGACCACCTCGTCCATACAGGCGGCCAGCGAGCGCGGCATGTCGGGCCGCAGGATCAGCAGCTCGGCCACCTTCTCGGGGCGGATCACGTTGCGGTAGACCTTGCGGTAGACCTCGAAGCCGGACACCGAACGCAGGATCGCGCTCCAGTAGTAGAAGTCGACCTCGACCGGCTCACGCTGCTCGCGCACGCCGAAGAACTCGGACTGCGCGCCATGGAACTTCACGTCGAGCAGCCGCGCGGTGTTGTCGGCTCGTTCGAGGAAGGTGCCGATGCGCAGGAAGTGGAAGCTCTCGTCCTGCAGCATCGTGCCCAGCGTCACACCGCGCGACAGGTGCGAGCGGAACTTCACCCACTCGAAGAAATCGGCCGGGTCGCGCCGGAAGCTGCCGTTGGCGATCAGGCGCTTGAACTCCAGCCAGGTGGTGTTGGCGGTCTCCCAGACCTCGGTGGTCAGCGTGCCGCGCACGGCACGGGCGTTCTCGCGCGCCGCGCGCAGGCAGGAGTGGATGCTCGACGGATTGGACTCGTCGCACACCATGAACTCCATGACATCGTGCGGATTCAGGCTGTCGTGCAGGCGGTGGTAGTCGTGCGTCAGCTCGCTGATGCTGAGCAGGCCGCGCCAGCCCTGCTCGGTGGCCTCGCTGGACTGCGGCAGCAGAGAGGTCTGGTAGTTCACGTCGAGCATGCGGGCGGTGTTCTCCGCGCGCTCGGTGTAGCGAGCCATCCAGAAGAGGTGGTCTGCGGTTCTTGACAACATGGTCGTGTCTCCTCAGGCCCGGCTCACGCTTCGAGCATCCAGGTGTCCTTGGTCCCGCCGCCCTGCGACGAGTTGACCACCAGGGACCCTTCCTTCAACGCCACCCGCGTCAGGCCGCCCGGGACCATCTGCACCGTCTTGCCCGAGAGCACGAAGGGCCGCAGGTCGATGTGGCGCGGCGCGATGCCGCTCTCCACGAAGGTGGGGCAGGTCGACAGTGCGAGCGTGGGCTGCGCGATGTAGTTGCTCGGGTTCGCGACCAGCTGCGTGCGGAACTCCTCGATCTCCGCCTTGCTGGCGGCCGGGCCGACCAGCATGCCGTAGCCGCCGGCGCCGTGCACTTCCTTCACGACCAGTTCGCCCAGGTGGGCCAGCACGTACTGCAGGTCCTCGCTCTCGCGGCACAGGTAGGTCGGCACGTTGTTCAGGATCGGCTTCTCGCCGAGGTAGAACTCGATCATCTTCGGCACGTAGGGGTAGATCGACTTGTCGTCCGCCACGCCGGTACCGATGGCGTTGCACAGGTTCACGTTGCCGGCGCGGTAGACCGACAGCAGGCCGGCACAGCCGATCGTCGAGTCGGCGCGGAAGGCCTTGGGGTCGAGGAAGTCGTCGTCGATGCGGCGGTAGATCACGTCGACGCGGCGCGGCCCCTGGGTCGTGCGCATGTACAGGTAGTTGTCCTTGACGAACAGGTCCTGCCCCTCGACCAGCTCCACGCCCATCTGCTGCGCCAGGAAGGCGTGCTCGAAGTAGGCCGAGTTGTACATGCCCGGGGTCATGACCACCACGGTCGGCTCGGCCACGCCGGGCGGCGCCACGGCGCGCAGGGTGTCGAGCAGCAGGTCGGGATAGTGAGCGACCGGCGCCACGCGGTGGCTGCTGAACAGCTCGGGGAACAGCCGCATCATCATCTTGCGGTTCTCGAGCATGTAGCTCACGCCGCTGGGCACGCGCAGGTTGTCCTCGAGCACGTAGTAGTTGCCCGAGCCGTCTGGGTTGGCAGCCCGCACGATGTCGATGCCGGCGATCTGCGAGTAGACGTTGCCCGGCACGTCCACACCCATCATCTCGGGGCGGAACTGTGCGTTCTTGAAGACCTGCTCGCCCGGCACGATGCCGGCCTTGATGATCTCCTGGTCGTGGTAGACGTCGTGGATGAAGCGGTTGAGCGCGTTGACGCGCTGCCTCAGGCCCTTCTCCATTTCGCGCCATTCCTGCGCGGGAATGATGCGCGGGATCAAGTCGAAGGGGATCAGCCGCTCGGTGCCGGAGCCGTCCTCGTCCTTGGCACCGTAGACCGCGAAGGTGATGCCGACGCGGCGGAAGATCATCTCCGCCTCGTCGCGGTGCCCCTTCATGGACTCGTGCGGTTGCTGGGCCAGCCAGCGCTCGTAGCCGGCGTAGTGCTCGCGCACCTTGTCGCCGCTGGCATGCATCTCGTCGTAGAACTTCTTCATCGTGTCTCCCACTTTGAGACTGGAGCTAGCAGAGATTGTGCCAAGCAGCCATCCCGGTCCGTCGCGAACCGATCATGCCGCAGGCACCACGCGCGTCCCCACGCGCACGTCGAGCTGGTGGCGGCCGCCACCACGGATCACGCCGCACAGCGGCGTCACGTCGGCATAGTCGCGCCCCAGTGCGAGGCGCACATGGGTCAGACCGGCCTCGCAGTCGTTGGTGGGGTCGAGTTCCAGCCAATCGGCCGAGCCGTCCTCGCGCGGCACCGCCACCGCCACCCAGGCATGCGAGGCATCGGCACCCTGCAGTACCGGCTGGCCCGGCGGCGGCTCGGTCAGCAGATAGCCGCTGACATAGCGGGCCGACAAGCCCAGCGCCCGCAGGCTGCCGATCATCACGTGGGCGAAGTCCTGGCACACGCCACGCCGCTGCTCGAAGGCCTGCAGCACCGGGGTGCCGACCTCGGTGCTGTGCGGCGCATAGGTGAAATCGGCGTGCAACCGGTGCATCAGCTCGGTGGCCGCCTCGTCGATGCCGCGGCCCGGCGGGAAGGACGGCAGGGCCCAGTCGCGCAGCGCCGCGTGGTGCGGCACCAGCGTGGACGGGAAGGTGAACTCGACCGCCGCGTCCAGCGGGCGGCCCGACTCGTAGCGCCAGTGGGCGCGGCAGGCCTCCCAGGGCAACGCCGCGGCGTCGGAGCGAGCGGGCGCGTGGGCACGCACGCGGCTGGTGGCGCAGACCCGCAGGTGCTGGTGTGAAACCGTCAGCGTGAACACGCGGCGGCTGTTGCCGTAGACGTCGCGGTCGTCGTGCTGCTGCGCCGGCGCCGGCTCGATCTCCATCTCGAAGCCCAGCAGTTGTTGTGCGGCATCGTCACGCGGCCGCAGCACGGCAATGTGCTGCGCCAGCTCGACCGGGCTGGAGTAGCGGTACTCGGTGACGTGCACGACCTCCAGCTCGACCGGCCCGTGCACGGCGTCGGCCGGGCGCGGCAGAGGCGCCGACGGCTCAGACCGAAAGATGCTGTTCATGCAGGCCAGCGAGCGCGAAATAGCGCCGCCCCACGTCATCGGAGAGCCGCGCGCCGGCATCGGCCAGGCGGTCGGCGAGTGCTACCACCAGCTCGTCGTCGACCACCGCTTCCTGCCCCGGCCCGGCCTTGCGACACAGATCAACCAGCGTCGTGCCGACGCCGAACGGCGGCAGCAGGCCCAGCATCTCCTCCACCGAGCCCGCGCTGCCGGGCAGCTTGGCCAGCTCGGTGCGCAGGCGGCGCAGCACGCAGCCCAACGCGCGGGGGTTGGCCGGGTCGATGACCAGCAGGTCGAGCAGCGCCAGCGCCTCCTGGCGGCCCGGATAGCGTGCGCGGTAGGTCAGGCTGCTGTCGAACAGGTCGAGCAGCAGGTCGAAGCCATGCGCGCTGTGCACCGCACCGTCCTCGAAGAAGCAGCGCAGCGTGCCGCTCATCGTGATCAGGCGCTCGGCCTGGCGGCCGATCGTCAGCAGGCGCCAGCCGTCGTCGCGCGTCATGCGGTCGCTCTGCGCGCCGGTGACCGCAGCGAGCTGACTCGCCAGGTGCTCGAGCGCACCGCGCATCGCGTCGGTGGCGAGCCCGGGCACGGCCGGGATCGCTCGCTCGTTCTCGCCTTCGTTGTCGTCGGTGCCGGCGGGTGCCGGCGTCAGCGCCCGCGTGAGCCGGGCGTGGAAGTCTTCGACCATCGAGCGGACCAGGCGCCCGTGCTCGGTCGACAGGCGCTCGCGCAAGGACCCAGCCACGCGGTCGAGCGCCGCCAGGTTGTAGGCGATGCTGTGGTGGTCTTCAGGATCGGCCAGCGCGGCCACCACCGAGCGCTCGAACACCCGCGGCGACTGCGTCAGTGACGGCACACCGGTCGGTCCCAGGCCGCTGCGTTGCGTCAGCTCGGAAATGGCGTCGAGCACCGCCGACGGCGTGTCGTCATCGTCCTCGACCAGCGCCGCGGTGGCCAGCGCCAGACGCACCAGTTGCTCGGTGCGCTCGGTGTATCGACCCATCCAGAACAGGTTCTCGGCGGTGCGGCTCGACACCGGCCGCTGGTGCACCGCGATCTCCTCCGGCCGCAGGCGCTGCGGAAGCATCGAGTAGGTATCGACCGCGCCCTCGCGCAGCACCCAGGTGTCGAGGCTGGCGCCGCCGTGCTGCATCGACACGATGTGCGGATCGCGCGCGGCGATGCGCGTCATGCCGCCGGGCAGCACGCGGTAGCCGCCGCGGCCGTCGGCGATGGCATAGACACGCAGCATCGCCGTGCGTGGCAGGAACGCGCCCGACTCCCACCACGGCGTCTGCGAGAACGGCAGGTAGCGCTGCAGCGTGTAGGCATCGGGTTCGGCGTCGATGCGCGCGCGCCATTGCTCGTGCGCAGCCGACGGCAGCGTGCCGCCGATCTGCGGCTCGAAGCTGCGGCTTCGCACGCCCTGGTAGGTGGGCCGGATCACGCGCGCCGCCAGCTCGCCGCGGGTGGCCTGCCAGGCGGCGTCCTCGCCGCACCACCAGCTCGCGAGCGCCGGCAGTGCCAGTGGCTCGCCGAGCAGGCGCCGCGAGATCGCCGGCATGAAGCCCAGCACGCCCGGCGACTCGACGAAGCCGGTCCCCAGCGCATTGGCCATCACCAACCGGCCGGCACGCAGCACCTGCAGCAGGCCCGGCACACCCAGGGCGGAATCGGCGCGCAGCTCCAGCGGATCGCACCAGATGTCGTCCAGCCGCCGCAGCAGGCCGTGCACCGGCTCCAGGCCCTGCACGGTCTTCAGGTAGAGGCGGTCGTCGCGCACTGTCAGGTCGCCGCCCTCGACCAGCGGCAGGCCGAGGTAGCGGGCCAGGTAGGCCTGCTCGAAATAGGTCTCGTTGTAGGGCCCCGGCGTCAGCAGCGCGAGCCGCGGCGTGGCGCCGCCGTCGGCCGCGGCGATCACCGAGGCCGGGCCGAGCAGCGAGTCGAGCAGGCTGCGGTAGCTGGAGGCGATGTGCTCGACGCGCAGCTCGCGGAAGGCCTCGGGGAACTGGCGCGACACGATCAGCCGGTTCTCCAGCACATAGCCCAGCCCGGACGGCGCCTGGCTGCGTTGCGACACCACCGACCACTCACCACCGGGCCCTCGCGCGATGTCGAAGGCCAGCACATGCAGCCTCACATCACCGGCCGGCACGACGCCGTGCAGCGGGCGCAGGTAGCTCGGGTGACCGAGCACCAGCGCCGGCGGCAGCAGGCCCTCGTGCAGCAGGCGCTGCGGGCCATAGCAGTCGGCCAGCATGGCCTCGAGCAGGCGGGCGCGCTGGGCGATGCCGGCTTCGATCACCTGCCAGTCGGCCGGCTCGATCAGCAGTGGCAGCACACCCAGCGACCAGGGCCGCTTGATGCTCTCGCCGCCGACACCGGCCGGCTGGTGGACGTTGTAGGTGACGCCGTTGCGGTGGATCTGCTGCGCGATCTGGCCGGCGCGCCGGTCCAGGCCGCTCAGTCCATCGGCGCCCAGCAGCTCGAAGAAACGCTGCCAGCGATCGCGCAGCGCCTGTCCAGTGTCCTGCAGAAGCTCGTCGTAGTGGCCCGGGTCGGCCCGCCGCGCGGCATGCAGCACGCCGTGCAGCACCGCATCGGAATGCCAGCCGCCGGAAGCGTCGAATTCGAGCGAAGACTGCTGCACGGCGGCGGGATCGAGACTCAGAGGTGGCGCAGATCGAGGGTGAAGGGGAACTCGCGACTCGGTTGGGCCGGCTGGACCTTCATCTTGCCCGGCGTGTGGCCGAGCTTGAAGAAGCGCGCCAGCCGTCGGCTTTCGGCCTCGTAGGCGTTGACCGGGAAGCTGTCATGGTTGCGACCACCGGGGTGCGCCACATGATAGCGGCAGCCCCCGATCGAACGGCTCATCCAGGTGTCGACGATGTCGAAGGTGAGCGGCGCATGGCCGGGAATGGTGGGGTGCAGCGCGGACGGCGGCGCCCAGGCCTTGTAGCGCACCCCGGCCACGAACTCGCCGACCCGTCCGGTGGGCTGCAGCGGCAGCGACCAGCCGTTGACAGTGACGACGTGTCGGTTGCCGTTGAGGCCGGTGGCCTTGACCTCCACGCGCTCCAGCACGAATCGACATAGCGCACGGTGCCCCCGGGTGCGCCCTCCTCGCCCATCACGTGCCAGGGCTCGAGCGCGGTCCGCACCGTCAGCTCGATGCCGGCCACCGTGACCTCGCCGATGATCGGGAAGCGGAACTCGAAGTGCGGCGCGAACCAGGCCGGATCGAACGCGAAGCCGTCCTGGCGCAGTTCGGCCAGCACGTCGGCGAAATCCATCTGCACGAAGGTTGGCAGCAGGAAGCGATCGTGCAGCTCGGTGCCCCAGCGCGTGAGCCGCGTGGTGGTGCCGCCGGTGTAGGGCGTGTGCCAGAAGCGCGCGATCATCGCGCGCAGCAGCAACTGCTGCACGAGGCTCATGCGCGCATGCGGCGGCATCTCGAAGGCGCGCAGCTCCAGCAGTCCGAGGCGGCCGGTGGGGCCGTCCGGCGAGTACATCTTGTCGATGCAGAACTCGGCGCGGTGGGTGTTGCCGGTGACGTCGATCAGGATGTTGCGCAGGGTCCGGTCGACCATCCACGGCGGCACCTGCCCGAAGCGGGAGGTCTGGTTCTCGATCTCCTTCAGCGCGATCTCGAGCTCGAACACCTGGTCGTTGCGCGCCTCGTCGATGCGCGGCGCCTGGCTGGTCGGCCCGATGAACATGCCCGAGAACAGGTAGCTCAGGCTGGGGTGGTTGTGCCAATAGGCCAGCAGGCTGGCCAGCAGGTCGGGCCGCCGCAGGAAGGGGCTGTCGCCCGGCGTCGCCCCGCCCAGCACGAAGTGGTTGCCGCCGCCGGTGCCGGTGTGGCGGCCGTCGAGCATGAACTTCTCGGTCGACAGGCGCGTCTCGTGCGCCGCCTCGTACAGGAATTCGGTGTGATCGACCAGTTGCTCCCAGCTGGACGCCGGGTGGATGTTGACCTCGATCACGCCGGGATCGGGCGTCACCTGCAGCATCTTCAGCCGCGCGTCGCGCGGCGGCGGATAGCCTTCGAGCACGAGCTTGATGCCCAGCGCCGCCGCCGTGGCCTCCACCGCGGCCAGCAGGTCGAGGTAGTCGTCCAGCAGTTCCAACGGCGGCATGAAGACGTAGAGGATGCCGCCCCGCACCTCGACGCACATCGCGGTGCGCGTGATCCACGCAGCCGACTCGAAGCGCGCCGGCGCATGCGTCAGACCGCGGCGGGCCATGGCAGTGCGCGGCGAACTGCTCGCACCCGCGCCGAGACCAGCACCCGCACCGGCCGGCTGCCCAGCACCCGGTGCACCGCCCAGGCCGCCGGCATCACCCATCGCTGTCCCGGACCGCGCTGAAGCGCCGCCATCGCCTGTGGCGCCGCCGCCCTCCGATCCGGACGCATCGGCGTCGGGCCCACGGAAGGCATGCTCGCCGTATTGCGCCCGCAGCGCAGCCACCGAGCGCAGGCGTGCGGCCGGTGCGAAGGGGTCGGCATCGATCAGATAGGGGTAGTCGCCCTTCGTGACCCAGGGCAGCGAATCGAGTGGCAACCGATAGCCCATCGGCGAATCGCCCGGCATCAGGTACATGCGCTCGTCGCGGAAGAACCAAGGGCCGGTGGTCCAGCTCGGTCCGGCCAGACCGGGCGCGCCCGGTTCGCGCTTGATCGGCAGCATGTAGCCAACGACCTTGGTCAGCCCCTGGTCGAACACCTTGCGCAAGCGGGCACGCTCCAGTTCGTCGTCGAGCCGCGCATCGAAGGGGTCGACGTTGACCGGCAGGCGGCGCTCGCGCCACAGGTAGTACCAGGTGTCCTCGTAGCCGGCCTGGATGTAGTCGGTGGCGAGGCCCAGCTTGCGCGCCAGCAGCTCGATGAAAGCCTTGGACTCGACCTCGCTGTAGCCGGTGGGCTGGCGCTCGTCGGCGAACAGCGTCGGGTCGATCCAGCACGGTTCGCCGTCGGCGCGCCAGAAGATGCTGAGCGCCCAGCGCGGCAACTGCTCGCCCGGGTACCACTTGCCCTGGCCGAAGTGCAGGAAACCGCCCTCGCCATAGCGCGCGCGCAGGCGCTGCACCAACTCGTTGGCAAAGCCGCGTTTCGTCGGGCCGAGCGCGGCGGTGTTCCACTCGGCACCCTCACGGTCGTAGACCGACACGAAGGTCGGCTCGCCGCCCTGCGTGAGCCGCACGTCCTGCGCCTTCAGTTGCTGGTCGACCTGCTCGCCGAGCGACAGCACCTCGCCCCACTGCGCCTCGGTGTAGGGCTTGGTGACGCGCGGCGATTCGTGGATGCGGGTGACGCTCATCGAGTGGGTGAACACCACCTCGCTCTCGTCGACGCCGCCCTCCACCGGCGCCGCGCTCGACGGCTCGGGCGTGCAGGCCACCGGGATGTGGCCCTCGCCGGCCATCAGGCCCGACGTGGGATCGAGGCCGATCCAGCCGGCCCCCGGCAGGTAGACCTCGCACCAGGCATGCAGATCGGTGAAGTCGGCCTCGGCGCCGCTGGGGCCATCAAGGGCCTTCACGTCGGGCTTGAGCTGGATCAGGTAGCCCGACACGAAGCGCGCCGCCAGGCCCATGTGGCGCAGCGCCTGCACCATCAGCCAGCCGGTGTCGCGGCAAGAGCCGGAGCGGTTTTCCAGCGTCTGCTCGGGCGTCTGCACGCCGGGCTCCATGCGGATCAGGTAGCTGATGTCGCTCTGCAGGCGCTGGTTCAGGCCGACCAGGAAGTCGATGGTGCGCTGGGTCTTGCGCGGCACGCTGTCGACGAAGGCCTTGAAGAGCGGCGTCAGTTCGCCGGCCGCCAGGTAGGGCGCGAGCTCGCGCTTGAGGCCCTCTTCGTAGCTGAAGGGAAAGTTCTCGGCGCTGGGTTCGAGGAAGAAGTCGAAGGGGTTGTAGACCGACATCTCGGCGACGAGATCGACGGTGATCTTGAACTCGGTGGTCTTTTGGGGGAACACCAGGCGCGCGAGGTAGTTCGCGAACGGATCCTGCTGCCAGTTGACGAAATGATCGACGGGCTCGACCCGCAGCGAGTAGCTGAGGATGGGCGTGCGGCAATGCGGCGCCGGGCGCAGGCGGACCACCTGGGGGCCGAGCGCAACGCGCCGGTCATAGCGGTAGTGCGTGACGTGGTTCAGCGCGACATGAATCGACAAGAGACTCTCCTTCGGGGCGGGCAGTGCGTGCCGGTGTCAGTCGGTCGATTCCGGCCCGACAGGGTTAGCAACTTCCACGCCATTGTGCGTGCTGTCTGCGTCGGGATGATGCCAATAGCGCCGGCCCCGTGGGCGCCAGCAGGCGGCGCCCGCCGGGCCGTAGTGCCAGGCGCCGCAGCGCGGGCTGTCCACCACCGAGATGCCTCGTTCGGCATAGCGCGCCAGCACCTCCATCGCCGGATGGCCGAAGCGGTTGCGATAGCCGGCCTGCACGACCGCCACGCGTGGCGCCACGGCGTCGAGGAAGGCGGCGCTGGACGAGGTCTTGCTGCCGTGGTGAGGCACCAGCAGCACCTCGCTCGCCAGCAACCCGCCATGCTGGGCCACCAGGCGCGCCTCCTGCTCGCGCTCCAGGTCGCCGGTGAGCAGTGCCGTGTGCGCCTGCCCGCTCCAGCGGCCGCCGATCCGCAGCACGCAGCTCAGGGTGTTGGGCCGGGGCTTCACCTGATCCGCCGATGCCAGCGCCTCGGCGGTCGGGTGCAGCAGCTCGAACTGCACGCCGTCCCAGGTCCACCGACGGCCCGCCACGCAGGGCTCGCGATCGACCCCCAGCGTGCCGGCCAGCGCCAGCAGGCCGTGGCTCGCCTCGAGCGAACTCGCCAGGCGCGTTACCGGCAGGCCGCGCAGCACGGCGCCGGCGCCGCCCACGTGGTCGCTGTCGCGGTGACTCAACATGAGCAGGTCGAGGCGCTCCTCGCCGAGCGAGCGCAGCAGCGGCAGCAGCACCCGCCCGCCGGCATCGGACTCGCGCGAGTACTGCGGCCCGGTGTCGTAGAGCAGCGTGTGGCGCGCGGTGCGCAACAGCACCGACGTGCCCTGGCCGACGTCGATCACCGTCATGTCGTAGGCGCCCTCCGCCGGCCGCGGCACAGCGGGCGCGAGCAGGGGCAGCAACAGCGGCAGGCCGAGCGCGCGCCACGTCCAGGGCAGCGGCAGCAGGGCGAGCGCGGCGCCGAGC
>NZ_AZSN01000072.1:0-19778 GCF_000576225.1 Methylibium sp. T29-B
CCGCGGCGGTGGCGGCTGGTACAGCGGCGCAGCGAACTTGACCCGGGCGGGACGCACCGGCAAAGCCTCGGCGCTGCCGGCCGGCAGCACCAGCGGGACCGGCACGCTGTCCTCGAAACTCGGCTCGGGGCGGGCCTCGGCACGGCCGCCCTGGGTGTCGGTCGAGGGGGCCGGCTCCGGCATCTCGGGCCGCTCCGGCACCTCGACCCCCAGCACCACGTCGTGGAAGACCGCCTCGTCCAGGTCGGTCCGGTCGACCGCAGGCGGCTCGGCGGCTCGCGCCACCTCGGCCTCACCCGACGCGGTGCCCGGTTCGCTCACAGGCGCGACGGCGACCTCGGTCTCCGCCACCGGCTCCTGCAGGTCGACCAGCCCGGCGGCCACCAGTTCGTCGAAAAATGTCGGGGCCACCCCGGCCTTCAACGCCAGCGCGAGCACCTCGTCCTGCAGGCGCTTGCCGTCGACCAGCAGCAGCACGGTGCGGTGGCGCTGGCTGAACGTGCGCGTGCGCTGGCGCAGTTCTTCGTGACCCAGAGCGGTCTTGACGGGGGGCGGTGGCGTCGAACTCATCGAGAACCAGGTTGGTTGCGAATTGTGGCCCGGTTCTTCCGGAGTTCGCGCTCCACGGGCGTGCGAAGCGCCGCAGGCGCCGGGTTTGTAGGCGCCGTCCGACAAGACGTCGCTGCGCCGGCCGATGGCAGGCGCCCGGCCGCACCGCCACCATGCGTCCGCTGGAGGGAGTCGGCAGCCGCCGCGGCCAGCCTGGAGCCTCGCCTTGAACACACGCACAAACGGTTCCTCACGCGATCGCAGCGCCGCCTCAAACCGCCCCTCCGGCATGCCGGCCTGGCTGCACCGTCTCACCGCCGCCGCCAGCGCGCTCGCCATCGGCCTGCTGTCGGCATTCGTGATCGGGGTGGGCGGCGCGAGCCCCACCGAGGCGTCCACCGCGGCGCCCCCGGCGCTGCGCGCACCGGACGACGAGCTCAAGCGTTGCGGCCAGCACTCGGACAAGGCGGAGCGGCACTGGTGTCTGGCGCGGTCGACCGCGGAAGCCCCTCGGACCGCGCACGCCGGTCTGTAGGCCCCGTCCTACAGAGACCTGCTCTGTCGGCCGATTGCCGCGATGGCGCCGCAGGCCGACGATGCAATCAGGGTCCGGCATTCCGGGCGATGACGGAGCGTCGGATGGCGAACGATGACGAATGGGTGGCCGACGTGCGGCGCTGGTGTCGGCGGGGTCGGATCGACGGCCCGGACGTGGGCGCGCTGTCTCACGGCGAAGAGTGCGACGGTGCGATGCTCGGCTGCGAGGCCGCGTTGCCGCCGCTGCAGGCGCGGCACTGGCCCGACGCGGCTTTCGACTCCCAAGGCGACGCTTCCGTTTGACGAGGCAAGGCGCGCGCACCGCGCGCTGGTCGCGTTGTGTCTGCAACGCGCCAATGCGGCGAGCATCGCCGCACACACGCACCGCACGCTGAACGCGGCCGCGTCACGCCGACGCGCACACCGCAATGCCCGTTCCCGGCCGATTTATTTGCATTCAGCCTCGGGCAACCCCTAGTGTCTGCGCCATTCTGAGTCAGGCGGGTCCGCCCGAACCGGGTCGGTCAGGGTCTGTCCTAGGTACTCGGTGCCTCACGTCAGGACTACAAAAGAGTCGGGGAGCGCTACGGAGCAAACCCAAAGCTGTACCCACTCATTCCAACTACGGAGACGACGATGAAAGTTTCTAAGCATTCGGGTTGGCGCCTGATGCGCCCCCTCGGATTGGCGCTGCTCGCGATCCCGGCAGTCGTGCAAGCGAATGCGGACGTCGAGAAGAACATTGCCAATTCCAAGAACTGGGCGATGCAGGCTGGTGACATGTTCAACCAGCGCTACAGCAAGCTCGACCAGATCAACAAGGGCAACGTCGGCAAGATGCAGGTCGCGTGGACCTTCTCCACCGGCGTGCTGCGCGGCCACGAGGCTCGCCGCTGGTCATCGACGGCACGATGTACCTGCACTCGCCGTTCCCCAACAAGGTCTTCGCGATCGACCTGAACACCCAGAAGATCCTCTGGAAGTACGAGCCGAAGCAGGATCCGGCGGTCATCCCGCAGATGTGCTGCGACACGGTGAACCGTGGCCTGGCGTACGCCGAAGGCAAGGTCATCCTGCAGCAGGCCGACTCCAACCTCGTGGCCCTGGACGCCAAGTCGGGCAAGGTGGTGTGGAGCGTGAAGAACGGCGATCCGAAGCTCGGCGCCGTGAACACCAACGCCCCGCACGTCTTCAAGGACAAGGTCATCACCGGCATCTCCGGTGGTGAGTGGGGTGTGCGCGGCTTCATCGCCGCCTACAACCTGAAGGACGGCAAGCCGGCGTGGAAGGGCTACAGCGTGGGCCCCGACGCCGAGATGCTGATCGACCCGGCCAAGACCACCACCTGGATCGACGGCAAGGTCGCTCCGGTGGGCGCCGACTCGTCGCTGAAGACCTGGAAGGGCGATCAGTGGAAGATCGGTGGCGGCACCACCTGGGCTGGTACAGCTACGACAAGGCGCTGAACGCCATGTACTACGGCACCGGCAACCCGTCGACCTGGAACCCGAGCCAGCGCCCGGGCGACAACAAGTGGTCGATGTCGATCTGGTCGCGTGACGTCGACACGGGCAAGGTCAACTGGGTCTACCAGATGACGCCGTTCGACGAGTGGGACTTCGACGGCATCAACGAGATGATCCTCGCGGACATCAACGTGAAGGGCAAGCCGACCAAGGCGCTGGTGCACTTCGACCGCAACGGCTTCGCGTACACGATGGACCGCACCAACGGTGCGCTGCTCGTGGCCGAGAAGTACGACCCGAAGGTGAACTGGGCGACCCACGTCGACATGAAGACCGGCCGTCCCCAGGTCGTGAAGCAGTACTCGACGGCGCAGAACGGCCCCGATGTCAACACCAAGGGCATCTGCCCGGCGGCGCTGGGCTCGAAGGACCAGCAGCCGGCCTCGTTCGACCCGAACACCAAGCTCTTCTACGTGCCGACCAACCACGTCTGCATGGACTACGAGCCGTTCAAGGTCGAGTACACCGCGGGCCAGCCGTACGTGGGCGCGACGCTGTCGATGTTCCCGGCTCCGGGCAGCCATGGTGGCATGGGCAACTACATCACCTGGGATGCCGGTACCGGCAAGATCGTGCAGAGCAAGGCCGAGAAGTTCTCGGTGTGGAGCGGTTCGCTCAACACCGCGGGCGGCCTGAGCTGCTACGGCACGCTGGAGGGCTACTTCAAGTGCGTCGATGCCAAGGACATCAGCAAGGAACTGTTCAAGTTCAAGACTCCGTCCGGCATCATCGGCAACGTGTTCACCTACGAGCACAAGGGCAAGCAGTACATGGGCGTGTTCTCGGGCATCGGCGGCTGGGCCGGCATCGGCATGGCAGCGGGCCTCGAGAAGGACCAGGACGGCCTGGGTGCTGTGGGCGGCTACAAGGAGCTGAACCAGTACACGGAACTCGGCGGCTCGCTGACGGTCTTTGCACTGCCGAACTGATCTGCAAGCGTTAACTTCGTGACGGGGCACGAGCCCCTCGCGAATGGTGTGTTGCGGGGATGGTGAACGGTCAACGCTCGCCATCCCCTTGTCGTTCAATGAGAGTCTTTTACTTTCCTGAGTTGATCATGATGTTCCGACTGAATAGCCTGCTTGTCTCCCTCGCCGCCGTTGCCCTGGGCAGCGTGGCCCCGCTGGCGTCCGCGCAGGACAAGCCGCTCTACAAGGTTGTCGATGGCTACAAGGTCGATGCCAACACGATGAAGGGTTTCCGCACCTGGCGTGCGGCGGCCTGCGACCGCTGCCATGGCGCCAACCAGGAGGGCATGGTCGGCCCGTCGCTGATCAACAGCCTGAAGACGCTGAGCAAGGAAGATTTCGTCAAGACGGTCCGTGACGGCCGCCTCGACAAGGGCATGCAGAGCTTCGGCAGCAGCCCGCAGGTGATGGACAACATGGACCATCTGTATGCCTATCTGAAGGGTCGCTCCGACGGCGCGATCACCCGCTCCAAGGTCGAAGAGATCCAATGACGCGCGCTGCACGACGCGAAGCTGCCGCCGCCGGCGTGCTGGCCCTGGCCGCGCTGACCGGCGCGGCCTTGCCGGCCGCCGCACAGGAGCCGCCGCCGCGCAAGGCTTCCGCGTCTGCCAGGACCCGAACAATCTGCCTTTCTCCAGCCTCGACGGACAAGGCTACGAGAACAAGATCGCCGAGCTGTTCGCCAAGGAACTCGGACTGCCGGTCGAGTACTACTCGTTCCCGCAGAGGCTGGCCTTCGTGCGCAACACGCTGCGCTACAAGTTGCCGGGCGAGGATTTCCGCTGCGACATCATCATGGGCGTGCCGGCCGGCTACGACCAGGTGTCGGCCACCAAGCCCTACTACCGGTCGACCTACGCGCTGGTCTACGCGTCGGGCAAGGGCCTGGACGGCGTGAAGTCGATCGACGACTTTCTCGCACTCGATCGCGCGCAACTCCAGAAGCTGCGCATCGGCCTCTACGACCGCTCGCCGGCATCGGAGTGGCTGAACAAGCACCAGCTCGTCGAGCAGGGCGTGCCCTACCAGATCATGAACGCGGACCCGAAGCAGTACCCGGGCGAGATCATCGAGAAGGACCTCGCGAGCGGCAAGATCGACGCCGCTATCGTGTGGGGGCCGATCGGCGGCTACTTCGCGAAGAAGGTGCAGCAGCCGCAGCTGGTGGTCGTGCCGATGCGCTCGGAGCCGGGCGTCAAGTTCGATTTCCCGATGGCGATGGGCGTGCGCTATGGCGAACGCGAGTGGAAGCAGCAGATCGAGACGCTGATCGAGAAGCTGCGGCCCGAGATCACGGCCATCCTGCGCGACTTCAACGTGCCGTTGCTGGACAACGAACCGGCGGCGACCACGCGGCAGTGAGCCGCCGGTCCCGCCGCCGAGTGCAGTTGCAGGCTCCATGCGTCGGCTTTCCCTCCTCTTCACAGCAGCCTGGCTGCTGGGTCTGCCGCCCGGCGCGCGGGCCGACATCGACCGCGCCGCGCTGATCCGGCTGGCGCCGAGCGTGCTGAAGATCGAGGCGGTCAGCGCCGCGGGCGGCCTGCAGCTCGGTTCCGGCGTGATCGTCGGCCCCGGCAGGGTGGTGACCAACTGCCATGTGACGCGCCACGCGGTGCGCGTGAACGTGGTGAAGGGCGGTGTGCGCTGGACGGCCAACCTGCAGGCCGCCGACATGCTCCGCGACGTGTGTCTGCTGCAGGTCCCGAGGCTGGAGGGCGATGCCGTCCCGATCGCGCGCGCGGCCTCGCTACACCCCGGGCAGCAGGTGCTGGCGATGGGCTACACCGGCGGGGTGGGCATCCAGCTCAGCGAAGGCGACGTGGTGGCCCTGCACCACTGGTCCGGCAGCCAGATCGTGCAGAGCAGCAACTGGTTCAGCTCGGGAGCCAGCGGTGGCGGGCTGTTCAATGCCGACGGCAAGCTGGTCGGCATCCTGACCTTCCGGTTGCGCGGCGGCGCTCGCCACTACTTCGCCGCACCCGCCGACTGGGTGCTCGCGCAGCTCAACGACGAACTGCCCTACAACGCGGTCGCCCCGCTGGCCGGCAAGAGCTTCTGGGAGCAGCCGGACACCGAGCAACCCTACTTCCTGCAGGCCGCCGCGCTGGAGCAGGGCCAGCAATGGGCGGCACTCGCCCAGCTGGCCGACCGCTGGCAACAGGAGGCCGGCGACGATCCGGAAGCACCCTACCTGCTGGGCGTCGCCTTCGAGGGCCTGCACCAGCCAGAGCCCTCCATCCGCGCCTTCCAGCGCAGCGTGGAGATCGATCCGACCTACAACCGCAGCTGGGCCCGACTCGCCCAGGTCTACAAGCGGCAGGGCCAGCTGCGCGAATCACGCAATGCCGTCGCGCGCCTTGCGGCGCTCGACCCGAAACAGGCCCGCGAACTCGCGGCCGAACTGGAGAAACCATGATCCTGGCGCAAGCCCCATCGAGCGCAGCGCGATCACCACACTGCTGCTGTCCGCGGTCGTCTGCACGACGACACTTCCCGCTCTGGCTGCCGATCCGAGCGAATTCTCGCGAGCGGAGAAGCTGGTGTTCGTCGATCACCAACTGGCGAACGTCAAGGCCCCCGCCTCGCTGCGCTACACCTTCGTGAAGTCGGGCTCGCTGGAGCCGGGCTTCGAGGACGAGGTGCGCATCGACGTGAAGCGCAAGGGCAAGGTGTGCTGCACGGTCGATGGCAACTTCCTCAGCGGCGAGCGCAAGATGAAGTTGCCGGAGATCGAAGAGGCTCAGGCCAATCCGGTCATCCTCTACTTTCTCGAGCGCGACATCCGCGAGATGGAGCGCCTGACCAAGGGCAAGTCGGGCTACTTCCGCAAGCGCATCCGCATGACGATGGTCGACGAGGCGAAGGTGCGCGACACCAAGATCAGCTACGAAGGCCGAGAGGTCGATGCGCAAGAGGTGAGTCTCAACCCCTACGAGACCGATCCGCTACGCGCCCGCTTCGAAAAATATGCGCAGAAGCGCTACACGTTCGTGCTCGCCAGCGGTGTACCCGGCGGCGTGTACCAGGTGCGGACAGCGCTTCCCGGCGCGCTGCCGGGCGACGCTCCGGTGCTCGAAGAAGTCATGACCCTTGCCGGCCCGGCGGCCGGCGACAAACAACCCAGCAAGAAGTGATGCCCATGAAACGCCTGACCTCCTTGCGTCGTCCGACGCACCTCCTCCCGCTCGCTGCCGTCGGAGCCGTGCTGGCGATCGGTGCGGGCACCGCTGCCGCGCACGATTACCCCACGGCCGACCGGGTCGCTTACGTGCAGGAGTGCATGAAGCTGCACCCCGGGCATCACTACGAGATGCTCAACAAGTGCTCCTGCGTGCTGGACAAACTGGCGAGCCAGATCTCCTTCGACGACTTCACCACCATGAGCACTGCCACCAACGCCAACAGCATGGGTGGCGAGCGCGGCAACAGCATCCGCGACGTGGAGGTGATGCAGGTCGAAATCAAGCGCTTCCGCGAACTGCAGGCGGCCGCGCGCAAGAGCTGCTTCTTCGACGTCGGCATCAAGGAGTAGCCGGCCTGTCCCGCGTCGCCGCCCGGTGTCCGGTGCATGCGCATGCGTCGCCGTGGCTGCGCCGCGCGCTGATCGGCGCCGTCGCATGCCTGATGGCGGCCGGCATCGGCCATGCTGCGCCGGCCGCTGAGGCCAGGCCCTCGACGGTCGAGCAGCTCGCCCCGGGCGTCTACCTGCATCGCGGCGCCCTGGAGGACTGGGGCCCCACCAACCAGGGCGATGTCTCGAACAGCGGCTTCGTGGTCGGCAGCCGTTGCGTGGCCGTGGTCGACACCGGCGGCAGCGCGCCGGTCGGCCGGCGCCTGCTGGCGGCGGTGCGTGACGTGACGCCGCTGCCGGTGTGCTACGTGATCAACACGCACGCCCACCCGGACCACGTGCTCGGCAACAGCGTGTTCGCCGAGGCCGGGCGAACGGCCGGCCAGCCGGCGCCGGAGTTCGTCGGCCACCATCGCCTGCCCTCCGCGCTGGCGGTGCGCGGCCCGTTCTACCTGAACGCGCTGAAGCGTGACTTCGGTCCCGACTTCGCCGACGGCGCCCGCATCGTGCCCCCGACCCGGCGGGTCGACGACACGCTCGAACTCGACCTGGGCGGGCGTCGCCTCAGCCTGCGCGCCTGGCCGACCGCCCACACCGATGCCGACCTCAGCGTGCTGGACGAGACCAGCGGCACGCTCTTTCTCGGCGACCTGCTGTTCGTCGACCACACGCCGGTGGTCGACGGACGGCTCAAGGGATGGCTGGCCGCGCTGTCGCAATTGCGCGGCTGGCAGGGCATCACGACCGTCGTGCCGGGACACGGCGCGCCGAGCCGGGCCTGGCCGGCGGCGCTCGATGCCGAGCAGGCCTACCTGACCCGGCTGCAGTCCGATGTGCGCGCGGCGCTCAAGGCCGGGCTGACGCTGCCGCAGGCGGTGGCGCGCATCGCCCCCGATCGACCCGACTGGCGACTGCTGGACGTTTTTCACGCCCGCAACGTGACTGCGGCCTACGCCGAACTGGAGTGGGAAGACTGAAGCTTGCGACCGCGGGAGTCCTCAGGGCGGCGAGCCCTCGCGGACCAGCAAGGGCCGCAGGCCCCACAGGCCGAGCAGCGGCCCGAGACCGAGCCACGGCAGCAACAGCGACAGATCGTGGTGCTGTGCCAGCGCCACGAAGCCCTGGATGCTCAGGATGGAGATCGAGAAGCCGATGCAGTTGACCAGCGTCAGCACGCTGCCGACCGCCTCGCGCGGGGCATGCGTGGCCGTCAGCGCCGAGAATTGCGGCGAGTCGCCGGCCACGCTGATGCCCCACACCAGCAGCCACGCCGCGAACACCGCGGCGGGCGCTGCCATCGCGAGCGGCGTGAGCACGCACACAGGCCGCTCAGCGCCAGCTGCCCCGCCGCCACGCGCGCACTGCCGTGGCGCTGCGCCAGCCAGCCCCCCGCAACGCACCCGACCGCCCCCGCGGCGATGACGCCGAACGCACCCACCGAGATGGCTGCCCCCTGGAGCCGCGTGGCCAGCAGCGCCGGCAGCAACACCCACAAGGTGTAGAGCTCCCACATGTGGCCGAAGTAGCCGAACACGGGTGCACGCAGGCGGCGGTCGGTCAGCACGCGGCCGAAGGCACGCCACTGCAGGCGCGTGGCGCGGGGCAGATGGGTGCTCTCCGGCACCCACTGCCACACCATCCAGCCCCCCAGCACCGCAAGCCCGGACACCACCAGCATCACCTGCTGCCAGGGCCAGTGCGCGCCCAGGGCCCGCAGCGCATGCGGCGTCGCGGTGCCCAGAACCAGCGCGCCGATCAACCAGCCCAGCGCACGGCCCAGCCCCTGCGGATACCAGCCGGCGGCGATCTTCATGCCGACCGGGTAGATGCCGGCCAGCGCGAAGCCGGTCAAGGCCCGCAGCAGCCACAGCGTCGGCAGGTCCAGCGCGCCTGCCGGCCAGAGCACGGGCGCGGCGTTGAACAGTGCACCGGAGATCGCGCACAGCAGGAACACGAGGCGCGGCGAATGGCGGTCGGCGACCGACCCCAGCGCGAACACCAGCGTGCCGGCGATGAAGCCCAGTTGCACCGCCGAAGTCAACGAGCCGACAGCGGTAGGCGGCAGACCGAGCGCGTGCTGAAGATCGGGCATCACCGCATTGACGGCGAACCACAGCGAAGTGCTCGCGAACTGGGCGGCGACGATGATCGGCAGAATGCGGCGAGGAGTGGTCGGCATGGCGCGACCTTATTACACAGCCGGACATACGTCGACCGCGCCGACAGGCGGCAGCAGGTGCGCCGGCCGCCACAGACACCGCCTCACGAAGGCCGCAGAATGCCGTCATGACGACGCCCTCTCCTCCAGACGACGGCCCCCGGCGCTACACCGACGCGCAGGCCGCCCTCGACGCCGCGCGCAGCCTGTACGACGCCAGTCTGGTGCGACTGCGCGACCACCTGCAGCGCTTCCTGGCCGGCGAGGACTTCCCTCAGCGCGTGCGCGCCTGCTACCCCCGCGTGGCCGTCCACATCGACACCGTGGCGCGGGCCGACACGCCGCTGGCCTACGGCTTCGTCGCCGGCCCGGGCCGCTACGAGACCACGCTGACGCGGCCCGATCTGTTCGGGGACTACTACCTCGAGCAGTTCCGCCTGCTGCTGCGCAACCACGGTGTCGCGCTGGAGATCGGCAGCAGCACGCAGCCGATCCCGGTGCACTTCTCGTTCGCCGAGCACGACCACGTGGAAGGCACGCTGACGCCCGAGCGGCGCACGCTGATGCGCGACCTGTTCGATCTGCCCGATCTCGGCGCCATGGACGACGGCATCGCCAACGGCACGCACGAACCGACGCCAGACGCATCCGGCGCGGCGACCCACCCACTGGCGCTGTTCACCGCAGCGCGCGTCGACTACTCGCTGCATCGGCTGCGCCACTACACCGGCACCACGCCAGAGCACTTCCAGAACTTCGTGCTGTTCACGAACTACCAGTTCTACATCGACGAGTTCATCAAGCTCGGTCACGAGCTGATGCACCTGCCGCGCGGCCAGGCCTCACTGTTCGAGGGCGGCAGCGGCGGTGGCCAGGACGACGGCTATGTGGCCTTCGTCGAGCCCGGCAACGTGGTGATGCGGCGCACCGGCTGCACGCTGGAGCCGGGCGACTTCCTCGGCGCGCCGCCGCCGCGGCTGCCGCAGATGCCTGCCTACCACCTGGTGCGCCACGATCGTGCCGGCATCACCATGGTGAACATCGGCGTCGGCCCCAGCAACGCCAAGACCATCACCGACCACATCGCCGTGCTGCGCCCGCATGCCTGGATCATGCTGGGCCATTGCGCCGGCCTGCGCACCACGCAGCAGCTCGGCGACTACGTGCTCGCGCACGGCTACGTGCGCGAGGACCATGTGCTCGACGAGGAGCTGCCGCTGTGGGTGCCGATCCCGCCGCTGGCGGAGATCCAGGTGGCGCTGGAAGCCGCGGTCGCCGATGTGACCCAGCTCGAGCGCAGCGAACTCAAGCGCGTAATGCGCACCGGCACCGTCGCCAGCACCGACAACCGCAACTGGGAGCTGCTGCCCTTCCACCACAGCCACAGCACGCCGGAACGCCGCTTCAGCCAGAGCCGCGCAATCGCGCTTGACATGGAGAGCGCCACCATCGCCGCCAACGGCTTTCGTTTCCGCGTGCCCTACGGCACGCTGCTGTGCGTGAGCGACAAGCCGCTGCACGGCGAGATCAAGCTGCCCGGCATGGCCAATCACTTCTACCGCGAGCGCGTGAACCAGCACCTGCGCATCGGGCTGCGGGCGATCGAACTGCTGCGGCGCAACGGCATCGACCAGCTGCACAGTCGCAAGCTGAGGAGCTTTGCGGAGGTGGCGTTCCAGTGAGAGCGGGGGCGGCGGGCCCTCGATGTTCGAGCTGCCCGGCGCCCCAGGAGAATCGACCGATCAGGTCGTCGTCACGTCGTAGGTCGTCGTGACGCCGTTGACGGTGAGAACGACACGGAAGGTGTTGGCACTCAGCCGCGTGACCGAGGCCTCGCCGTTGCTCGCATAGACATAGGCCGCGCCGGACGTCGCGCCGAAGTCGTCGAACAGGACGTTCCAGGTGCCGTTGCCGCAGTCGCACTGGTGGCTGCCGTTGGCCAGGCCGGCGCTGTAGCTCACGTCATTGCCCCACACATAGCCCCCCAGCGTGGTGATGCACGACACCGCGCTCGTTCCGGGCGTGCAGACGGCAGCGCCCGTCAAGGCCGTGTTCGGAGCATTCGCGCCGGTCACGGTCACGTTGCTGAAGTCGAGGTCGTATTCGGTCGCCGGGACCCCGGTCGGTGTGATGACCCCGCTGCCCGTGAAGACGTAGCCGGCGTTGGCACAGGCGTTGTAGGTGTAGTTGTAGCCCGAGCCGTTCGTTGCAAAGCTGATCGTGCCGCTGCCGCCCGGGCAGGCCGCAGGCGACGTGGACGAGTCGAGCACGCCGGGGGCCATTTCCACCAGTTGCTGGGCGGCCGCTGCCTCGTCGGCGAGCTGGTAGGTCTGCACCATCTCCTGCGCCAGCGAAATGGCGGTCGGCTGGTTCTGCTGCAGGGTCAAGGAGGGATCGCTGAGGCCCGCCGTGGGCCGCGGAGGCGCGTTCGTGCCGGAGCCGCCCCCTCCTCCACCGCCGCCACCGCAGGCGGTCAACAGGACAACCAGGCTGCAAGCCGCCAGCGAAAGAACACGAACTTCAGGGTTCATCTTGGAGAGCGCTTTGAGCATGGTGTGAGGTTCCGTCTCGATAAGGGTCAACGCGACATCTTAGAGGCTTCCAGTGTGCGCGAGACCTCATGTCCTCCCGCGTCTACGGGCCTCCGGCACACCCTGGTCCCGTTAAACGTGAAGTCTGTGGTACCCGCCCCTGCAACCTCGGGGACGAGCGGCTGGGTTGAACGCAAAGTTCCATGGCCCGCTTGTGGCTAGCCGATCGATCTTCTACGCTCTGACCATCCCACCCGATGCCGATCCGGCCGAAGGAGAGCGCCATGCCGCAAGCGATGAACGCGACGGACCCGAGCGCGATCCGCACAATGGCGCTGCTCGGCGTCAGCGCCGCGGGCAAGACCACGCTGATCGAAGCCCTGCTGCACCGGGCCGGGGCGATCGGCGCGCCCGGCAGCGTGGAGCGCGGCAGCACCGTCAGCGATCACGACCCGCTGGAACGCCAGTTCCAGCATTCGCTGAACACCTCGCTCGTGCATCTTCAGCATGGGGATACGCGCGTCCACCTCATCGACACCCCCGGCCATCCGGACTTTAGCGGCCCGGCGCTGGCGGCGCTGGAGGCGGTGGAGACTACGGCGATCGTGATCGACGCTACCAACGGCGTGGACGCCGGCACGCAGCGCCTGATGGAAACGGCCGCGAGCCGCGGCCTGTGCCGGCTCATCATCGTCAACAAGATCGATGCGCAGGACATCGATCTGGCGGCGCTGGTCGAGCAGTTGCGCAGCGTCTTCGGCAAGGAATGCCTGCCCTTGAACCTGCCAGCGCGCGGCGGCAGCGAGGTGGTCGACTGCTTCTTCCGCCCCGAGGCCGCCGCCGGCCACGAGGCCGACTTCTCCTCGGTCGCCGCGGCACACCGCGCGCTGGTCGAGCAGGTGGTGGAGATCGACGCCGTGCTGGTCGAGCGCTACCTGGAGCACGGCGACGTCGACCCGCGCGAACTGCACGCACCGCTCGAACAGGCGCTGCGCGAGGGGCACCTGATCCCGATCTGCTTCGTGTCGGCCCGCCACGGCACCGGCGTGGGCGAACTGCTCGACATCCTGACCGCGCTGATGCCGAACCCGGCCGAAGGCAACCCGCCGCGCTTTCTGCGCGGGGAGGGCGCGCAGGCGATGCCCATCACCGCGCAGCCCGATCCGGCACTGCACGTGCTGGCGCACGTGTTCAAGCTGACCGTCGACCCTTACGTCGGCAAGCTCGGCATCTTCCGCATCCACCAGGCACCGTCACCAGCGACAGCCAGCTCTACGTGGGTGATGGCCGCAAGCCTTTCAAGGTCGGGCACCTTTTACTGCTGCAGGGCAAGAACCTGATCGAGGTGGAACGGGCCGGGCCGGGGGAACTGTGCGCGGTGGCCAAGGTCGATGACATCCACTTCGACGCGGTGCTGCACGACGCCGCCGAGGACGACCACATCCACCTGGCGCCGCTCGACTTTCCGGTGCCGGTGCACGGCCTCTCCATCGAACCGCAGCGCCATGGCGACGAACAGCGGGTGTGGGACACACTGCAGAAGTTGGTGGCCGAGGACCCTTGCCTGCGCATCGAGCAGGTCGCGGCCACACACGAGACGGTGGTCTGGGGTCTCGGCGAGCTGCACCTGCGGGCGCTGCTGATGCGCCTGCGCGATCTGCACCGGCTCGAGGTGACGACCCGGCCACCGCGGATCGCCTACCGCGAGACCGTCACCGCGCCGGCTGCCGGCCAGCACCGGCACAAGAAGCAGACCGGCGGTGCCGGGCAGTTCGGCGAAGTGCACCTGCGCATCGAGCCGCTGCCGCGCGGGGCCGGCTTCGAGTTCATCGACGCCGTCAAGGGCGGAACGATCCCGTCGAACTTCATGCCGGCGGTCGAGAAGGGCGTGCGCCAGGCGATGGCCGAAGGCGTGATCGCCGGCTACCCGGTGCTCGACGTGCGCGTGGTGGTGCACGACGGCAAGCACCACAGCGTCGACAGCAAGGAGATCGCGTTCGTGACGGCGGCGCGCAAGGCCTTCGTCGCCGCGGCACGCGCGGCCCAGCCGATCGTGCTGGAACCGGTGGTCGACGTGGAGATCACGGCCCCCGAGGCGCACATGGGCGATCTGACCGGCGATTTGGCTTCACGACGCGGGCAGGTGATCGGCAGCAACGCAGCCCGGCCAGGCAGATGGTGGTGCAGGCGCTGCTGCCCTTGTCGGAACTGGCGAACTACCAGTCGCGGCTGCATGCCCTGACCGGCGGGCAAGGGCGCTACACCCTCCGCTTCAGCCACTACCAGGCGGCGCCGGCGGGGGTGCAGCAGGCGCTCGCGGCGGCCCATGTTGGGCAAGACATGTGAGGCTGCTGCACTGCGCGGCCTAGCCGCAGGCCCCTCGCCTTCAAGACGTGCAGCCGTGCCGGCCGCGCGACGCCCTCCGACCGTTCGTCGACCGCAGGCGGCACTTCGTCCGGTTCCCGCCCGGCCTCCTGCCGATTGCGTGACATGCTTCATGGGCACGATCGGCAACGCCACCCATACTGCTTGCAAGCGGATCCGCGATCTGTCATGGGCAGCGGCTCTCCGATCAACAAATCCGAGTTGGCCTGCGCAATCCAGGCCTTCAGGCCAGCGAACCGGAACGGGACAGTCACATGCGACGATTCACTTTCAAGCGGCAGTCGGGCTTCACGCTCATCGAGGTGATGATCGTCGTCGCGATCATCGGCATCCTGGCGGCCATCGCGTACCCGAGCTATCGCGACTACATCATCCGTGGGCAACTGGTTGACGGGGTAAATGAACTTGCTGCGATGCGCGCCGACATGGAGCGCCACTTTCAGGACAACCGGACTTACCTCGACGTCGCCGGCCCCCCAGCTTTCCCAGCTCCTTGCGCAACGGCCAGAGTGGTTCGAAATTTCACCGTGGATTGCAGCGTCAGGACGGCCACGACCTATACGTTGCGCTCGGTTGGCAGTGGCCCGGTCGCTAATTTTGGATTCACAGTCGACCAAGCCGGCAACCAGGCCACGACAACCACGGTCACCGGCTGGGCAACTGGCGGCGCCTGCTGGCTCACGAGGAAAGGGCAGTGCTGATGCAGCCCCTGTGGTCGCGATGCCGCGGCAGCCTCTGTGGCTTCACGCTCGTAGAGTTGATGGTCACGATCACGCTGCTGGCCATCCTGCTGGCGCTCGCGGTTCCGTCATTCACGCTGTGGATCAACAACACCCGCGTCCGCAGCACCGCCCAGGTGCTGCAGGACGGACTGAGACAGGCTCAGGCCGAAGCCGTACGGCGCAACCGCACCGTGAGCTTTTCTTGACGAACGTCGTCAACCCGACCGCCGATTCCGCCGCGGACGCCAACGGCGGGAACTGGGGCATTCGCGTACTACCCCTCACGGGCACGACACGAGAGTTCGTCCGAGGCGGCGCGCTGGCCGGCGTGAACAACGGCGTCACGATCACCAGCGCGAACACGGCCGTGTGCTTCAACGCGGCAGGCCAGCAGGTCGCGAATGCCACCGAGGGCTGCACCATCGACGCGACCGACCCGGAGGCTGTCTACGACGTGGCGCACCCCGGTAGTGACCGGCCGCTGCGTGTGATCGCTTCGCTGGGCGGTCGCGTGCGCATGTGCGATCCGGCCAAGACTCTGTCCGCCGCCAACCCCGATGGGTGTCCTCCGTGATGAACCAAGCCTTGTCGCTCCCCTCTGTGTCGAAGAGCCGCCGGCAACGCGGCAGCACGCTGCTCGAAGTGCTGGTGTCGGTGCTGATCTTCTCGTTCGGCATCCTCGGTCTGGTGGCGATGCAGGTCCGCGCGACCCAGTATTCGGTCGACGCGGAGGACCGCAATCGTGCAGCCCTGCTTGCGGATGATCTCGCCGCGCAGATGCGTCTGGCTCGCACGGTCACCTTGCCGACGGCCCAGCTCACGGCGTGGCGGAACCGGCTGGCCGACCCAACCGCCCAGGGCTTGCTCAATGGAACCGCCGACATCAACGTCAACGGCAACACGGCGGTGATCACGATCACGTGGCAACAGCCCCGTTCGCCGCTGAACCCCAGTCGGTTGGTGTCCGAGGTCGTTCTGACGACCGAGGAGGTGACATGAGCCTTTCTCGTGCCCTTTCTTCGAGCCCGCGAACGATGCGCGGCTTCTCGCTGGTCGAACTGCTGGTTGCGGTCGCCATCGGCCTCGTCGTCACGCTCGCGGTGTTTGGCGTGCTGGCAGCCAGCGAGGGCCGCAAGCGCACCTCGGTCTCAATCAATGATGCCAACCAGTCCGGCGCCTATGCCGCCTACACGATCGACCGCATGATCCGCAGCGCAGGCTCCGGCTTCTCCGAGGGCTGGGGCCGTGTCGGCGGATGCCGACTGAACGCAACGTTGGGCGCGGCAGGAACGTGGCCACGAGCGGCCGCCCTCCCTGCGCCCTTCACCGCCATCCCGCTCACGCTTCGGCTGGCGCCGGTGGTGATTTTTCAGGGGGCCTCGACCGCTGGCTCCGATGTCTTGATGGTGATGAACGGGGCCGCCGGCTTCGCGGAATCCCCCGCGGCGGTGCGCCCGGGTTCGGTGAGCGCGCTCGAGTTCCGTGCACCCAATACGATCGGATTCTTCGCGAACGACCTGGTGATGCTGGCCGGTGGTGGCGAGTGCCAGTTGACGCAGGTGATGATGACAAGCCGGCATGCGTCGCCGATCCGACCGCCGTGTTCCCACCGTTGAACTGTGGTCAGCAAGTGCCTCTGGGCGGCAGTTTCCACAACGCCTCGTCGACGACGTTTGCCACCTTGTCCACGGCGGACGCCTATGCAATCCCGCTGGGCAATACGACCACCAATCGACCGCAGTTCCAGTTGCTTGGCGTCGGCGACAACACCACGCTGTTCAGCTACGACATGCTGCTGCTCAACGGCAACGACGCGCCGCTGCCGCTGGCCGAAGGCGTGATGACGCTACGCGCGGTCTATGGGGTCGACACCGATGACGATGGTGTGATCAACGACTGGTTCGCTCCCACCGCCGGAAGCATCTGGGATAGCGCGGCGCTGATGAACGGCTCGCCCGCCTCGGCGACCAACCTGCGGCGGATCGTTGCGGTGCGCATCGGCCTCGTGATGCGCTCTTCGCTCATCGAGCGGGAGGACGTGGCACCGGCCACGCTGGGCCTGTTCACCGACCTTACCAGCGGTGGCGCCCCGCTGACGCAGAACGTCGCGATCGCGACCGCCGATCGACGCATGCGCCACCGCGCCATCGAGGTGACCGTTCCTGTCCGCAACCTGCTGCTCCGGCCTTGATCATGAAGCTACGACGCTCGTCCACGTTCGCGACGCCCGCCATGTGCCGGCAGCGCGGCGCCGTTCTGATCATCAGCCTGATCGTGCTGGTGGTGATGCTGATCTCGGCGGCCGCGCTGATGCGCTCCTTCGACATCACGCTGACCACCGCCGGCAACCTTGCCTTCAAGCGCGATGTGGCCCAGCAAAGCGAACGTGCAGCAGAGGTCATCCTCACTCAGTTCCGCACCGGCGGCGCATTGGTCGGCATTGCCGCGCGTGGCGCCAATGCGCCGGCCTGGAACTACAGCGCCACGGTATTGCCCAGCAATGCGCAGGGCATTCCTCTCGTCCTCGTGGACGACGCTGCGTTTGCGGCAACCGGCTGGACTCATGGCGACATCACGGTCCCGGCGCAACAGATCCGCTTGCGCTTCGCGGTCGACCGGTTGTGCACCATCAACGGCAGCACAGAAGAGCCGGAGAACTGTGTCTACTCGGGCGAAGGGTTGCCGGAGGGCGGAAGCCTGTCCGAAGAAAAGCGCCCACCTCCACCGGGCATGGTGGTGTATCGCCTGACGATCCGCGCCACCGGGCCACGCGACACGCAATCATTCTTCCAGAGCACGTTTTCCTGCTGCGGCGTCTGAGCCGTCGGTACTTCAGGTATTCACGCGAGGTCTCCCCCATGAAGCCCTACCCAACCCCAGACCGCCATTCCACGCAGATGCGATGGAATTGCGGCGATCAGGCCGGCCTCGGGATGGCTGGGCTTGCAAGAGCTCTGGTCTTGAGTTCAGTCTGGATGACTTCGTCCTTGAGCGCGAATGCCGCCACGGCTCTGGCAGATGTCCCGGTGTTTGCAGGAACCACGGTCCCAGGCAACGTGGCCTTGGCACTTTCAGTGGAATGGCCAACTGCGGTTCGTTCTGCTCACACGACCGCGTACGTGACGACCGATACGTATCTCGGCTATTTCGACCCGAACAAGTGCTACAAGTACCAGTACTACGCGACCGAGACCGCCACGCAGCTGCGGCACTTCTATCCGGTCGGCGACAACACCGCGCACAACTGCACCGGCGCCGACGAATGGAGCGGCAATTACCTGAACTGGTCCTCGACACCGACGATCGACCCGTTTCGCTGGGCAATGACCGGCGGCTACCGGATCATCGACACAACCACAACGACGATCCTCCAAAAGTCGCGTGACACCAATCAGGGCCTGGCACCGGACAAAAGCCTCACGGTGGCGGCCACCGTGGCGCAGGCTTCGCCGCTGGCCTTCACCAACCTCCACACGCGCATTCAAGGCCAGGGCATCAACATGCTGTTCGCCTCGTCGTCGGCGGCGCTTGGCGGTGTCGTGGTCGACTACAACCCGGCTGTCCCACCCGTGGCAGGCGTCGTCTACCGCGCTGTGATGCGGGTGAAAGTCTGCGACTCCTCGGCGACAGCCGGCACACGCGAAGCCAATTGCGTGCAGTACGGCAGCAACTGGAAACCAGAAGGACTGGTTCAGAAATATTCCAACCGTATCCGCTTCAGCGCCTTCGGCTACCTGAACCATAGCGACTTCCTGCGCGACGGCGCGGTGCTGCGCGCTCAGCAGAAGTTCGTCGGCCCGACACAGCCGGTCCCGGGCCAGCCGGCCGTCACGAACGCAGCGGCTGAATGGGACGCGACGACCGGCATCTTTGCGATCAACCCCGATGCGGCCGACGCGACACAGACCAACGCGAGCTTCACGCCGAGCGTGTCGATCACGAACAGCGGGGTGATGAACTACCTGAACAAGTTCGGTCAGCTCAACACCAACAACTACAAGAGCTACGACCCCGTCAGCGAACTGTTCTACACCGCGCTGCGCTACTACAAGAACCAGGGCAACGTTCCGGAGTACACGGCGATGGGTACCGCCAATGCTGCCACGCGGACGGCCTACCTCGACGACTTTCCGGTCATCACCAACTGGAACGACCCCATCCTCTATTCGTGCCAGCGCAACTTCATTCTCGGCATCGGCGACATCTACACCCACCGCGACAAGGATCTCCCCGGCTCCACAGGTACAACGGAAGAGCCGAATCCCAAACCAGCGGCGGTCACGGGCGATACCACGGTGAATGCCGAGACCATGACCAACCGAGCGTTCGCGCTGCAAGGTCTGGGCGCACCGAACGTCAACAACTACAGCGGCCGCAACAACTCGGCCGGCATCGTCGGCCTGGCCTACTACGCCAACACCACCGACATCCGACCCACGGTGGCAGGCAATGCCGCCACCGAGGGCAAGCAGACGGTCCAGACCTACTGGGTCGACGTGCTCGAGCAACCTTTCGTCGCGAACAACCAGTTTTACCTCGCGGCAAAGTACGGTGGCTTCACCGTGCCGAACGACTACGACCCGGCCACCCGCACCGCGGCGCTGCCGCAGGAGTGGTGGTCCACGACCGGCCAGACCGTCGGTACTCAGGCACGGCCCGACAACTACTACACCGCCGGCCGTCCCGACACCATGGTCGCGGGCCTGACGGCAGCCTTCGAGAAGATCGTCGCAGACCTGGACGCCTACACCACCTCGTTCTCCACCGTAGACCCGGTCCTGACCCTCACCGGCAATGCGAGCTACAGCGTGTTGACGCCGACCGAAAA
>NZ_AZSN01000073.1:0-19724 GCF_000576225.1 Methylibium sp. T29-B
CGCAGCCGGCTGCTCGGCCCCAACGTCACGCGGCTGCCCGATGCCAGCGCCGCGCGCGGCGAGATCGCGCTGACCATCGACGACGGCCCGGACCCCGCGGTCACGCCCGCGGTGCTCGACCTGCTGGACCGGCACGGCGCGAAGGCGAGCTTCTTCTGCATCGCAGCGCGTGCCGCGACCCAGCCAGCGCTGACGCGCGAGATCCTTGCGCGTGGCCACTGCGTGCAGAACCACAGCCATGTGCACCGCCACAACTTCGCGATGCTCGGGCCGCGCGGCTACACCGCCGAGCTGGAGAGGGCACAACAGGTGCTGGCCGACATCACAGGGCGCCGCCCGCACTGCTTCCGGGCGCCGGCGGGCCTGCGCAACCCCTTCCTCGACCCGGTGCTGCACCGGCTCGGCTTGCATTTGGTGAGCTGGACCCGGCGCGGCTTCGACACCCGCGAGCGCGCACCGCAGCGTGTGCTCGAGCGGCTGACGCGCGACCTCGCTGCCGGCGACATCCTGCTGCTGCACGACGGCCATGCGGCGACGACGGCGGCCGGCCGGCCGGTGCTGCTGGAGGTGCTGCCGCCACTGCTGGAGCGCTGCCGTGCCGTCGGGCTGCGTTGCGTGACGCTGACGGCCGCACTGCCGCCGCGCCGGACGGCGAGCGACGCATGAAGCCGCTGGCAGTCACCGACCACACGCTCGCCAGTGCGCTGGGCGTCGGCCGCGCGGCCACGCTGGCCGCACTGCGTGACGGCCGCAGTGGCCTGGCACGCAAGACCTTCGAGACCGCGGCCCTCGACACCTGGATCGGCGAAGTGGAGGGCGTCGACGCGCAGGCGCTGCCGCCGGCGCTGGCCGACTTCGACTGTCGCAACAACCGGCTGGCCTGGCTCGGTCTGCAGGCCGACGGTTTCGCCGCCAGCGTGGCGCGGGCGCGCGCGCGCTTCGGGCCGCGCCGCATCGGCGTGTTCCTCGGCACCAGCACCTCGGGCATCCTGCAGACCGAGCTGGCTTACCGCCGCCGCGATCCAGCGACCGGCGCGCTGCCGGCCGACTTCCGCTACGCGCAGACGCACAACACCTACTCGGTGGTCGACTTCACGCGCCGCGTGCTCGAGCTGGAGGGGCCGTCCTGCGCCGTGTCGACCGCCTGCTCCTCGAGCGCCAAGGTGTTCGGCCACGCCGCCCGCCTGATCGAGCTGGGCGTGATCGACGCGGCCGTGGTCGGCGGGGTCGACAGCCTCTGCCTCACCACGCTGTACGGCTTCAACTCGCTGGAGCTTCTGTCGGACGACATCTGCCGGCCCTGGGATGCGCAGCGCCACGGCCTGTCGCTCGGCGAGGCCGCGGCCTTCGCGCTGCTGGAGCGCGACGTCGCCGCACCGCAGGCCTGGTTGCGCGGCGTCGGCGAGAGCAGCGACGGTTTCCACATGAGCAGCCCGCACCCGCAGGCGCCGGTGCGGCCGAGGCCATGCAGGCGGCGCTCGCCCAGGCTGGCGTGGTGCCGGGCGAGATCGACTACCTCAACCTGCACGGCACCGCGACGCCCAACAACGACAGTGCCGAGGACCTGGCCGTGTGCACGGTATTCGGCGACCGGCTGCCCTGCAGCTCGACCAAGGGCGCCACCGGGCACACGCTGGGCGCGGCCGGCGGCGTGGAGGCGGCGATCGCGATGCTGGCACTGCAGCACGGCCTGATGCCGGGCGGCCTGAACCGGCGCACGCCCGACGCGGCGTTGCGCAGCCGCTACCTCGACGCCAATGTCGAGGCACGTCTCCGCCTGGTGGCGAGCAATTCCTTCGGCTTCGGCGGGTCCAACGCCTGCCTCGTCTTCGGGGCCGCCGCATGAGCATTGCGCTGAGCGTGAGCGTGCGCGGCATCGGCTTGCTGGGACCGGGCCTGGCCGATTGGAGCGGAGGGCAGCCACTGCTGCGCGAGCCGTCCTCCTGGGTCTTCCGGCCCACCGTGCTGACGGCGCCGGCCCGCCTGCCGCCGGCCGAGCGCCGCCGCGCCGGCGACGTCGTGAAGCTGTCGATTGCCGTGGCCGACCAGGCCTGCACCGAGGCCGGCGCCGACACCCAGCATCTGGCGACGGTGTTCACCGCATCGAGCGGCGACGCTGCCAACTGCAACGCGCTGTGCGAAGCGCTGGCGACGCCGCAGCGCGCCATCTCGCCCACGCGCTTTACCAACTCGGTGCACAACGCGGTGGCGGGCTACTGGCACATCGCCACCACCAGCCGCGCGCCGTCGACCAGCCTGTGTGCCCACGACGGCAGCTTCGGTGCCGGCTTGCTGGAGGCGATGGCGCAGTGCGTGAGCGCACGCCGCCCGGTGCTGCTGGTGGCGGCCGATGCGCCTTACCCGGAGCCGCTGCACAGCGTGCGGCCGCTGTCGGCCGCCTTCGGCGTGGCCTTGCTGCTCGATGTCGGTCCGGGCGACGCACCGCTGCCGATGCTGACGCTGCGCAGCGACGAGACCGAGGCCCCTGCGAGCGACTGCGGCGATGCCGCACTCGATGCGCTGCGCCTCGGCGTGCCGGCCGCTCGCAGCCTGCCGCTGCTGCGCGCGCTGGCCGGCGGTGCGCCGGCTTCGCTGCGCATCGAGGGACTGAAGGGCTTCACGGTCGAGGTCCGGCACCATGCGTGAGTCCTTCCCGGCCGCCGCCCCGGCCACGCTGGATCGCGCCGGCATCTCGCTGCGCATCCCGCACCAGGGCCGAATGTGCCTGCTCGACCGTCTGCTGTCGTGGTCGCCGGAGCAGATCCACTGCGCCGCCGAGAACCACAGCGAACCCGACCATCCGCTGCGCAGCGCGAGCGGCCTGCTGTCGCCGTGTGCGATCGAGTACGCCGCGCAGGCCATGGCCCTGCACGGCGCGTTGCGCGCGCCGCCCGAGGCCGGCCCGCGGCCCGGGTACCTGGCAAGCGTGCGCGACGTGCGGCTGGCAGTGGCGCGGCTGGATGGCGTGGCCGGGCCGCTGCAGGTGCGCGCCGAGCGTCTGGCCGGTGAGGATCGGCAGGTGATGTACCGCTTCGAGCTCAGCGACGGGCACGGTCGACGGTTGGTCGACGGGCGCGCGACCGTGGTGCTCGACACGCCGCTCGCGAGGCAGCCCGCCATGCAGGACCTGCCGTCACCGAGGAGCGAGCCATGAGCCTGGACCACAAGCGTGCGCTCGTCACCGGCGCCAGCGGCGCGCTCGGTGCCGCGATCGCACGGCGGCTGGCGCGCGACGGTGCGTCGCTGCTGCTGCACGCCAACGCTCGGCCGCAGGCGGTGGAAGCGCTGGCCGAGGCGATCCGCGCCGACGGCGGCCAAGCGCAATGCTGCGTGTTCGACCTGACCGACGCCGACGCCTCGCGTGCGGCCTGCGAGCGCCTGCTCGAGGCCGGGCCGGTGCAGGTGATCGTCAACAACGCCGGCGTGCACGATGACGCGGTGTTCCCCGGCATGCGCGCCGAGCAGTGGCACCGCGTGATCGACGTGTCGCTGCACGGTTTCTTCCACGTGACCCAGCCGCTGCTGCTGCCGATGCTGCGCACCCGCTGGGGCCGGGTGATCAACATCTCCTCGGTCGCGGCGCTGGCCGGCAACCGCGGCCAGGTGAACTACGCGGCGGCCAAGGGCGCGCTCAACAGCGCGACCAAGGCTCTGTCGCTGGAGGTCGCGAGCCGGGGCGTCACCGTCAATGCCATCGCGCCCGGCATCATCGCCTCGCCGATGGCCGATGCCGCCTTCGACGCCGCGACCATCGCGCAGCTGGTGCCGTGCAAGCGTGCCGGCACGCCCGAGGAAGTGGCCGACCTGGCCGGCTTCCTCGCCAGCGCCGCGGCGGGCTACATCACCGGCCAGATCATCTCGATCAACGGCGGCATGCTGTGAGCGTCGGTTGCAGCTGACCGTCGAGTCGCTCTGACACTGCCCGGCGCGCTGCAGATCGAATGCCTTCCCAAGCCGTGCTGGTCAGCAGCACTCACTCAGCAGGCGACCGCTGTCAAGCCTGGAACGGCGGCAATCTCCGCAGACGGCGCCACAGCAGCACCGGCAAGCGCAACAGGAACTCCAGCATCAGCGCGTGTGCATCCAGGTCAGCAGCAGGTTGTCGCGGCCGTAGCGGAAGTGCGAGACGCCGCCTTCCTCGGGGCGCAGGTACTTCACCGGTGCGTCGCGGTTGATCGGTTTGATGCCGCGCCAGGCGAGGCGAACCACCGCTTCGGTGTCGAAATCGAAGCGGCGCATCCAGGGCTGGCGCGCCATCACCGCGGCGAGCGCGGCGACCGGGTAGACGCGAAAGCCGTACAGCGAGTCGGCCACGCCGGCACCCAGGGTCTCGAGGTTGGTCCAGGCGTTGGAGACACGCCGGCCGCGCACCCGCAACAGCGGCGCGCTGGCATCGAACACCGGGCGGCCGAGGATCATCGCGTCGGGCCGGGCGAGCGAGGCGCGCATGAACTCCGGAATCAGGCCCGCCGGGTGCTGACCATCGGCGTCCATCGTCAGTGCATGGGTGTAGCCGGCGGCCTGCGCGGCCTGCAGGCCGTGCAGCACCGCCGCGCCCTTGCCCTGGTTGACGGGCAGCAGCAGCACGCGCAGCCCCTCGTCGCCGACGGCCAGGCGCTGAACCTCCGCGCCGCTGTCGTCGGTGCTGCCATCGATCACCACCCACACCGGGGTCCACTGCGCACGCGCCTCGCGCACCGTGTCGCAGAGCTTGCGCCCGGTGTCGAAGCTGGGGATCAGCACCAGGTGCGTGGTCGACGGCGTCATGCGGTGGGCCCGGACGGCTTCACGCCGGCAGCGAAATAGGCTTCGAGCTGTGCGAGCAGCGCATCGGTGTCCTCCTGCGGCGCGAAGCGCTCGCCCAGCCGGACCGAGAAGCGGATCGGCAGCGGCGGCAACTTCCAGATCGGCCAGCCCTTTCCGAGGTAGGGCGACTCGGTGTCGATGAAGACCGTCTGGATCGGTGCCCCGGCGAGCTTGGCGATCAGCGTCACGCCGGGCCGGAACGGGTTGACCGGATGCCGCGTCGTGCGCGTGCCTTCGGGAAACAGCACCAGTTGGCCGCCGTGCTGCAGGTCCTGCACCGCGAGGCGGATCATGCCGCGCGGCGAGTCGTTGCGGATGTAGCGCGCCAAGCGTGCGCCCGCACCGAGGAAGGGGTTGCGCATCAGTCCGGCCTTCATGATGCAGGCGCTCCTGGGCAGGCGGGCCACCAGCATCAGCGCGTCGAGCAGGCTGGGGTGGTTGGCGACGACGATCAGCCGCGGCTCGTCCTTGAACGCATCAAGAGCGTTCGCATCGAGCTTGATCATGCCGCTGGCCGAAGCCAGCAACCAGTAGAGTCGGTAACCGTAGGCGATGCCGGCGCGACCGACGACCAGGCCGCGATCGCGCGGCAGCAGCGGGTAGAGCAGCAGCGCGGTCAGGTTCCAGATCGTCGACATCACGCCGAGCAGCAGCAGCAGCGCGAGCAGGGCCAGGCTCAGGGGAAGGGCGAACAGGCGCTTCATCGATCGGAGGATACGGTCTCGGACGAGGTCGCGAAGACCCAGCTGAACGCGATGCCGAACGAGAGGTTGTCTCGCTGGCGTACCAGCGGGCTGTCGGCGAAGCGTGCGCCGTGCAGCGTGTCGTGGCGGACGAACAGTCCGGCCAGGTGCGCTCGAAGCGCCGCGACAGCGTCGCGGTGGCCTGGGCCCCTGCATAGCCGCCGGGGCTGCGGTAGGCCGGTCGATCGGCGGTGGCGTCGGCCGTCGGCACGTCGTAGAAATAGGCGTTGAAGCGGCGGCTGCCGAACACCGGACCGCTCATCAGTCCGAGGTTCCAACCGGAGCTGCCGACGTTCTCGACATCGAGGCCGAGATTCGGCGTGGCGGTCCAGCCGATCCCGCGTGCGCGTGACTCTAGCGTCAGCGCCGCGCGCACGGGCGCTCGCAACTGCAGGGTCCAACCGGTGCCGCGGGCGGCGGTCCAGTTCAGGTTGGGTCCGAACTCGAGCGTCGGCGCGAGATCGCTCATGCCCCGGCGCGCGTCGTTGTCCTCGCTGCGCGTCGGCGCGGTGGCGGCGAGGCTCAGGTCGAAGTCGAGCCGGTCCGACTCGAACAGCACGGCGCGTGCACCGTCCCGGTCGGCCTTGAAGATCTTCCCGCGGTACACGGCGTAGGGCACCGGCAGCAGCCAGTCGTGCGACTGGTTCGCTCCGCGGTAGTGCGGCAGGCGCAGGCCTGCCACACCGAGTCCCAGTTCCCACAGCGGTCTTTGCGCCTGGGCCGCCACCGGCAGCGAGGCGGTGCAGGCCAGCAGCGAGGCGATGCAGGCGTTCCCGGCCAGCCGCCTCACGCGCGCACCTCGCCGGGCGCGAAGGCGTGGGCTTCGATCTCGACCAGCAGTTCGCGGCGGCACACGTCGCCCTGCAGCAGCACGGCGTCCCGCAGCGCCACGGCGTCGGCGCCGAGCGCGTCGCCGAGCAGCGACCGCACCTGTGCGGCGTCGCTCGCGTGGCGCACATACACCGTCAGCGAGAGCTGATCGAGCTCGAAGCGCGCGCTGCTGCGCTGGCGCGCGGCGCCGAGCACCGCCTCCAGGTTGGTGAGGGTCTCACGCGTCTGCGCGGCCACGTCGCCCGCGTGCAGGCTGGCGTGGCCGACGATGCTGGCCGTGCCGGAGATCAGCAGCGCCACCTGGCCCGCGCCGGCGTCGAACACCGCCGCACGCGAGAAGCTCGGGCTGCGCGGGCCGTACTCGCTCGGGTAGTGGTAGGCCGACACCTGGCGCGGGTTCTCGACTTGCAGCGGCTGCGTGCGGCCGGCCAGGAAGTGCACGCAGAACGGGCCGCCTTGCGTGCCCAGCGCACAGGCCGCCGGCGCGCCCTCGAAGGCAGGGCGCTGCGCATCGAAGAACGCCTGCTGGCGCCCCAGGTTGAACTGGCGGTAGCGCTCCAGGCCGCCGCCGTCGCCGTTGATGTCGGGCAGGTAGTTCCACAGCCGCAGCAGGTGCTCGCAGCCGGTGTGGGCCAGCGTGGCGAACACGTCCTGGTAGGCGCGCTGTGCGAGGGCCTGCATGCCAGCACCGGCTTCGAGCGTTTCGTCGAGTTGCAGTGAGCCGAACAGCCAGTGGCCGTCGTGCTGCCAGTGGACGCGGCCGCAGCGACCGGTGTCGACCAACGGTGCCGGGCTGCACCAGGCGTCGACGCGTGGACCGGCGGCGCCCAGCGTGCGGGCAGCCACCGCGGCCAGGCCGGGTGCGGCGGCCATGCCGTAGCCGAGTGCGCCCAGCGGCGGCGTCGCGCCGGCGGCGAGCGCCGACCACTGCGACGGCGTGAGACGTTGGACGCTCAGATGGGGCGAGGGAAGGGCAGCCGGCACCGTCACTGCGCCTCGAGGATGTTCTCGCCGCGCAGCGGGCCCATGTCCTGGATGTTGCGGCGATGCCGCCGCCAGCCGCCGATGGTGCGGCGCAGGCTGCGCAGCGAGATGAGGTAGTAGATGCCCTTCATGGCCCACAGCGACGGCCAGATCGGCGTCTTGCCGTAGATGTCACCGGCCAGCAGCGACAGCAGCGCTTCTTTCACGCGCAGCGGGTTCGCCGGGTACATGAACATCTCGCGGATGGTCGGGTTGGTGACGCGGAAGATGAACCACGAGTACTCGCGCGGGCCCTTGCGCATCGTCGCCTCGAAGCGGCGGCGGGCTGCCGCGGCCTCGGCGGGGCGGTCCAGGCAGGTCGCCACCACCTCGGCGCCGTCGAAGGCGCTGTGCATCGCAAGGTAGACCCCGGACGAGAACATCGGGTCGATGAAGGTGAAGGCATCGCCGAGCAGCAGGTAGCGTTCGCCGCTGCAGTGGGTGGCGCAGTACGAGAAGTTGCCGGTCGCGTGCACGTCGCCGCCCACCAGCGTGGCGTCCTTCAGGCGGTCGGCCAGTTCGGGGCACAACGCGATGGTGTCGTCGAAGAAATCCTTCAACGGCTTGTCGCGCTGCTTCAGGTAGTAGGGCCAGCACACGGCGCCGACGCTGGTGGTTCCGTCGGCCAGCGGGATGAACCAGAACCAGCCGTGGGCGAACCACATGATGCTGATGTTGCCTTCCTTCACACCCGGCAGCCGACGCGCGCCGGTGTAGTGGCCGAACAGCGCCGAGCTGTTGTGCGCCGGGTTCTTTTCCTTGCAGCGCAGCTTGTTCGCGATGAAGGTGTCGCGCCCGGAGGCGTCGACCACGAAGCGGGCGCGCCAGCGGCGCGCGGCGCCGTCGTCCAGCGTGGCCTGCACGGTGGCGCCGTCGGCGTCGAAGCTCACGTCGCGCACGCGGCAGCCTTCCAGGGACCTGGCGCCGGACGCCGCCGCATGGCGGAACAGCAGTTCATCCAGCTCGGAGCGGCGCACCTGCCAGGCATAGGGCTGGCGCTTGTCCCATTGGTCGGCGAACTCGAGGTAACTGCGGTGCTCGTGCTCGGGCGACACGAACTCGATGCCCCACTTGGGCATGCCGATCTTCTCGACCTGGTCGCGCACGCCGAGCCGCTCGAACAGCGCGACGTTGGCCGGCAGCAGCGACTCGCCGATGTGAAAGCGCGGGTGGTGGGCCTTCTCCAGCAGCACGACGTCGCGGCCCTGTTTGGCCAGCAGGGCCGCGATGGAGGAGCCGGCCGGGCCGCCGCCGATCACCAGCACGTCGCAGGAGGAGGGCGCCGTGTCGGAGGAGGATGCAGCGGAATTCATGGGTTCAGTTCCGGGCCGGCTTGACGGCCGTGTACTCGGAGAAGATGCCGAGCTCGACATGGCGCTGCACATGCTCGAAGCCCGCGGCCCGCAGCGCCTCCATCACCGAGTCCGGCGAGATGCAGGCTTCGATGGTGTCCCAGTAGTAGCGCCACAGCTCGGCAGTGTCGCTGCGGCGCCCGACGGCGCGGGCGATCAACGGCACCACCGCACGCATGTAGCCGCGCAGCAGCGAGGTGGGGATACGCCCGACCGGACGCGTGATCTCGAGAAGCAGCAACCGCCCACCGGGCCGCAGGGCGCGGTGGAACTCGGAGAACGCGGCCGACACGTCGGCGATGTGCCGCAGCGCGTAGCCGAGGCTGAGGAAATCGGCGCTGGCATCGTCGCAGGGCAGGGCCTCCGCGCGGCCCTGCCGCAACTCGACGCCGGGCAGATGCACCTCGCCCATCATGCCGGGGCTGGGATCGACGCCGACCAGCCGGCCGCCCGGACCGATCAGGCGCAGCGCCTCGCGCGCGACCATGCCGGTCCCGATGCCGACGTCCAGCACCTGCGCGCCGGTGGCGAGTCCGGCCCGCTCCAGCGCGCGCCGTCGGTACCAGGGGCCGGAGCCCAGGGCCAGGATGCGCTCGATGCGCTCGTAGTCCGGTGCGGTGTCGTCGAAAATGCGGCGCAGGAAGCGCTGGTGATCGGCTTCGTCTCCATAGTAGGCGCTGAGCGGCGCGTGCGGGGCCAGGGCCTCGCGGGACGGCGGGGTGGAGGGCGGGCCGGGTTGCATCGATCGATTATGGCAAGCCGCTGGAGCCGCCCCTCCCGCATGACCGAGCGCGGGCAGGGGGCCGCTGGGGCGGCGACACTCCGGGTCGGCCGATCGCCGGCCGTCATGGTCGCGGTGGCTTCACGCAAGTTCACAGTCCTTCACGCCGGGCTCAAGTGCGCGTGGCAACTTTCGCCTTTGCCCGAGATCGCAGTGACATGAAAAGAACGACGCTGTTGGGGGGGGCCGTGGTGCTGGTCGCCGCAGGGGCCGCCTTCGCCTGGACGCTGGCGCAGCGCCCGTCGGCCGGCGCCCCGCGTGCTGCGGCTGCGGCCGCCGGCGCCGCCGTCACGGTGACCACGGTGCCGGCACGCCGCGAGGATTTCGCACTGGAGCTGGGGGCGACCGGCACGGTCAGCGCGCTGAACCGCGTGGAGATCCATCCGCAGATCAGCGCCGCCATCGAGCGGGTGCACATCCGCGAAGGGCAGACGGTCCGTGCCGGCGAACTGCTGTTCACGCTTGACAGCCGCGCCGCCGAGGTGCGGGTGGCCCAGGCCCAGGCGCAGTTGCAGCGCGATCTGGCCACGCTGGCCGACGCCGAGCGGCAACTGGCCCGCAGCCGCGATCTGCTGCGCCAGGATTTCGTGTCGCAGAGCGCCGTCGACACCAACCTCAGCCAGGTCGAGGCGCAGCAGGCGGTGGTGGTGGCCGACCGCGCGGCGATCCAGGCGGCGCGTGTGGACCTCGGCTACGCGCGCATCGTGGCCCCGAGCGCCGGCCGCGTGGGCGCGATCGCGGTCTATGCCGGCAGCTATGTGACGCCGGCGTCGCCAGCGCTGGTGACGATCACCCAGCTCGACCCGATCGCGGTGAGCTTTCCGGTGCCGCAGCGGCACATCGGCGCGCTGCTGGACAGCCTGAAGTCGGGCACCGGCCGCGTCACCGCGCGCCTGCCGGGCGCGCAGGCTCCGCTCACCGGCACGCTGCAGTTCGTCGACAGCGCCGTCGACGCGAACTCGGGCACGGTGCAGGTCAAGGCGCAGTTCGCCAATCCGCAGCAGCAGCTGTGGCCCGGTGCCTATGCCGACGTGAAGCTCGCGGTCGGCAGCCTGCCGGGCGCGATCCTGGTGCCGCAGGCCGCAATCATCCAGGGCGCCAAGGCCAAGTCGGTCTACGTGGTCGGCGCGGACGACAAGGCACAGCTCCGCGAGGTGGAGGTCATCGCCTCGGCCGGCGACGTGGCAGCCGTCAGCGGCGTGCAGGCAGGCGAGCGCGTCATCGTCGACGGCAAGCAGAACCTGCGGCCCGGTGCAGCGGTGGTCGAACAGGCCCCGGAGGCGGCCGCGGCGAGCCGGCCGGCGCGGCGCGTGGCCGCCGCGTCGGAGCCTCGGCCATGAACCTGTCGGAGCTGTTCATCCGCCGTCCGGTGATGACGGTGCTGCTGAACCTGGCCATGGTGGTGGCCGGCGTCATCGCCTACCGGCAGATCCCGATCGCCGCACTGCCGAGCTACAACACCCCGGTGATCAACGTCACGGCCTCGCTGCCCGGTGCCAGCCCCGAGACCATGGCCACCTCGGTGGCGCTGCAGTTGGAGAAGCAGTTCTCGACGATCCCCTCGCTCAGCATGATCAGCTCGACCAGCACGCTGGGCACCACCTCGCTGACGCTGGAGTTCGACGAGGGCCGCGACATCGACGCGGCGGCGGTCGACGTGCAGGCGGCGCTGCTGCGTGCCGAACGCACGTTGCCGCAGGACATGACCGCGCCGCCGTCCTATCGCAAGGTCAACCCGGCCGACGCGCCGGTGCTGCTGATGGCGATGACCTCGCCCTCGCTGAACCTGTCGGACCTGAACGACTACGCCGAGCACCTGATCTCGCCCGCGCTGTCCACGCTGCCTGGCGTGGCGCAGGTCAACATCTTCGGCCAGCGACGCTTCGCGGTGCGGGTGAGGGTGCACCCGCAGGCGCTGGCCGCGCGCGACATCGCGATCGAGGAGCTGAGTGCGGCGCTCGCCACCGCCAATGCCAACACGCCGGTCGGCACGCTCGAGGGCGACCGCCAGACGCTGACGGTGCAGGCCAACCGGCAGCTGCGCAACGCGGCCGAGTTCTCCGACCTGATCGTCAGCAGCAAGAACGGCAACACGGTGCGGCTGCGCGACGTGGCGACCGTGGAGGACAGCTACGAGAGCGTCAAGACCTCGGCCAACTTCAACGGCGAGGCGTCGATTACGCTGGCCGTGCAGCGCCAGCCCGACGCCAACACCGTGGCGGTGGTGGATGCGGTCAAGGCCGCGCTGCCGGGCTTCACCGCACAGCTGCCGCAGTCGATCCAGCTGAGCCTGCTGAACGACCGCTCCACCTCGATCCGCGAGGCACTGCACGACGTGAACCTCACGCTGCTCGGCACCATCGTGCTGGTGGTGCTGGTGATCTTTCTCTTCCTGCGGAGAGCGGTCGCAACGGTGATCCCGACGCTGTCGCTGCCGGTGTCGCTGATCGGTGCGGTGGCGCTGCTGTGGGCCGGCGGCTACAGCCTCGACAACATCTCGCTGCTGGGCCTGACGCTGGCCGTGGGCCTGGTGGTGGACGACGCGATCGTGATGCTCGAGAACATCATGCACCACGTCGAGCAGGGCATGGACCCGTTCGAGGCGGCGTTGAAGGGCTCGCGCGAGGTCGGCTTCACCATCATCTCGATCTCGACCTCGCTGGTCGCGGTGTTCATCCCGATCTTCTTCATGCCCGGCGTGATCGGCCTGCTGTTCCACGAATTCGCGGTGATCGTCTCGCTGGCCATCCTGGTGTCGGCCTTCGTCTCGCTGACGCTGGTGCCCATGCTGGCCGGACGCTACCTGAAGCCCGAGGCCACGCAGCGCCCGCCGGGTGCGCTGGTGCGCGGCTTCGAGCGCGGCTTCGAGGCCGTCACGCGCTGGTACACGCGCTCGCTCGACCTCGCGCTGCGGCACCGCCGTCTGATGCTGGGTGTGGGCGTGCTGACCTTCGCGCTGACCGCGCTGATGTTCGTCACCATTCCCAAGGGATTCTTCCCGGAAGAGGACATCGGCCAGATCCGCGCCTCCACCGAAGCCGCCGAGGACACCTCGTTCGCGGCGATGGTGAAGCTGCAGGACCAGGCGGTGCAGGTGATGCTGGCCGACCCGAACGTGCTGAGCGTGAACTCGGTCAACGGCGGCAGCGGCACGCAGAACACGGGCCGCATGTTCATCAACCTCAAGCCGCGCGGCGAGCGCTTGCCCATGAAGCAGGTGGTGGAAGGGTTGCGCAAGAAGTTGAGTCAGGTGGCCGGTATCACCGTCTACCTGCAGCCGGTGCAGAACCTGCAGCTCGGCGGGCGCCCCAGCAAGAGCCGCTACCAGTACATCCTGCAGAGCGTGAAGGCCGATGAGCTGAACGACTGGGCGGCCAGGCTGCAGGAGAAGCTGCGCGCCGATCCGCGCTTCCGCGACGTCACCTCCGACTCGCAGCTCAAGGGACTGCAAGCCTCGCTGAAGATCGACCGCGACAAGGCCAACACGCTGGGCGTGTCGGTCGACTCGATCCGCAACGCGCTGTTCAGCGCCTTCGGCGAGCGCCAGGTCGCCACCATCTACACCACAGCCGACAGCTACCAGGTGATCATGGAAGTGGCGCCCGACGCCAAGCGCGACGAGAGCGCCTTCGACGGCATCTACCTGCGCAGCAGCAACGGTGCACTGGTGCCGCTGAACAGCTTCGCGACGGTCGAGCGCACGCTGGGGCCGACCTCGGTGAACCACGTCGGGCAGCTGCAGGCGGTGACGGTGTCGTTCAACCTCGCGCCGGGCGTGCCGCTCGGCGATGCCACCCGGCAGCTCGAGGCCTACGGGCAGGAGATCCGCCTGCCGGCATCGGTGATCACCAGCTACGGCGGTGACGCAGCGGTGTTCAAGACCTCGCAGGGCAGCCAGGCCATCCTCATCGTTGCGGCGTTGCTGGTGATCTACGTGCTGCTGGGCGTGCTGTACGAGAGCTACATCCACCCGCTGACCATCCTGGCCGGCCTGCCATCGGCCGCGGTGGGAGCCTTGCTGATGCTGGAGTTCTTCGGACAGGATCTGACGCTGATCGCGACCATCGGCATCCTGCTGCTGATCGGCATCGTGAAGAAGAACGCGATCATGATGATCGACTTCGCGCTCGACGCGCAGCGCCACCAGGGCATGGCGCCCGAGGCAGCGATTCGCGAAGCCTGCGTGCGGCGCTTCCGGCCGATCACGATGACCACGCTGGCCGCGCTGATGGGCGCGCTGCCCATCGCGCTGGGCATCGGCGCCGGCGCCGAGCTGCGGCAGCCGCTGGGTCTGGCGGTGGTGGGCGGACTGCTGTTCTCGCAGGCGATCACGCTCTACCTCACGCCGGTGATCTACCTCTACCTCGACCGCTACAGCGGTCGTGGGCCGATCCAGACGCCGGAGGTCGTGGAAGCCCGCTGAGGGGGGCGGCAGCGAGGGAGCGTCGGGTCTGGATCAGCGCCGCTTGCTGCCGCCCAGCAGGCTGCCCAGCACGCCGCGGATGATCTCGCGGCCCACCGTGGTGCCCATGGTGCGCACGGCCGACTTGGCCATCGACTCGGCCAGACCCTCGCGCTTGCCGCCGCGCGGCCCGGTCGAGCCGAACAGGATGTCGCCCAGCCCGCCGAGCATGCCGCCGCCGTCCTGTGCCGGCGCGGTGCCGCCGGCGCCGCGATTCGCCTTCAGCGCGTCGGCCGCCTCGGCCGTGGCGGCGCCGCGGCCCTTGAGCTTCTCGTAGGCCGACTCGCGGTCGACCACCTTCTCGTACACGCCGGCCACCAGCGAGCCGGCGATCAGCGCCTGGCGCTGCTGTGGCGTGATCGGGCCGATCTGGCTGCCCGGCGGGATGACGAAGACGCGCTGGGTGATGCCGGGGCGGCCCTTCTCGTCGAGCAGGCTGACCAGCGCCTCGCCGACCGCCAGCTCGGTGATCGCGGTGGCGATGTCGAGCCCGGGATTGGCGCGCATTGTCTCGGCGGCCGACTTGACGGCCTTCTGGTCGCGCGGCGTGAAGGCGCGCAGCGCATGCTGCACGCGGTTGCCGAGCTGGCCGAGCACGCTGTCGGGCACGTCGAGCGGGTTCTGCGTCACGAAATAGACGCCCACGCCCTTGGAGCGCACCAGCCGCACCACCAGCTCGATGCGCTCGACCAGAGCCTTCGGGGCGTCGGTGAACAGCAGGTGAGCCTCGTCGAAGAAGAACACCAGCTTGGGCTTCTCCAGGTCGCCCACCTCGGGCAGCAACTCGAACAGCTCGCTGAGCATCCACAGCAGGAAGGTGGCGTAGAGCCGCGGCGCGGTCATCAGCTTGTCGGCGGCCAGGATGTTGATCACGCCCTTGCCGTCTGCGGTCTGCATGAAGTCACCGATGTCGAGCATCGGCTCGCCGAAGAACTTGTCGCCGCCTTGTTCCTCGATCTGCATCAGGCCGCGCTGGATGGCGCCCACGCTGGCGGCGCTGATGTTGCCGTATTCGGTCTGGAACTCCTTGGCGTTGTCGCCCACGTGCTGCAGCATCGCGCGCAGGTCCTTCAGGTCCAGCAGCAGCATGCCGTTGTCGTCGGCGATCTTGAACACCAGCGACAGCACGCCCTGCTGGGTCTCGTTGAGCGCGAGCATGCGGCCCAGCAGCAGCGGGCCCATGTCGGACACGGTGGCGCGCACCGGGTGGCCCTGGGCGCCGAACACGTCCCACAGGGTGGCCGGGCAGGCGAGCGGGGTCGGCAGGTCCAGGCCGCGGTCCTTCAGCACCTTGGCGAGCTTGTCGTTCACGCTGCCGGCCTGGGCGATACCGGTCAGGTCGCCCTTCACGTCGGCCAGAAAGACCGGCACGCCGATCTTCGAGAACTGCTCGGCCAGCGCCTGCAGCGTGATGGTCTTGCCGGTGCCGGTGGCCCCGGTGATCAGCCCGTGGCGGTTGGCCAGGGCGGGCAGCAGCGCGCATTCGATCTCGCCGTGCTTGGCGATCAGCAGGGGTTCGGCCATGAGGTCCTCGGCAGGGGGGCGGGCGAAGACGCGGAGGCGTCCACTAAAATCTTTCCAATCCTAAGCTTTCCGAAACGAGAACAACATGGCCGGCCATTCCAAATGGGCCAACATCCAGCACCGCAAGGGCCGCCAGGATGAGAAGCGCGGCAAGATCTGGACCCGCATCATTCGAGAGATCGTCGTGGCGGCCCGCGCCGGCGGCGGCGACACCGCGATGAACCCGCGGCTGCGCCTGGCGATCGACAAGGCCAAGGCCGCCAACATGCCGGCCGACCGCATCAAGTACAACGTCGACAAGGCCACCGGCAACCAGGAAGGCGTCAGCTACGAGGAGATCCGCTACGAGGGCTATGGCATCGGCGGCGCGGCGATCATCATCGACACGATGACCGACAACCGGGTGCGCACCGTGGCCGAGGTGCGGCACGCCTTCAGCAAGTACGGCGGCAACCTGGGCACCGACGGCTCGGTGAGCTTCCAGTTCAAGCACTGCGGCCAGTTCATGTTCGCGCCGGGCAGCAGCGAGGACAGGATCATGGAGGTGGCGCTCGATGCCGGCGCCGAGGACGTGGTGACCGACGACGACGGAACGGTGGAGGTGCTCTGTGCGCCGCCCGATTTCGAGGCCGTGCAGGCGGCGTTGCAGGCGGCCGGGCTGGTGCCCGAGCTGGCCGAGGTGACGATGCGCGCCGAGAACACCGTGGCGCTGGCCGGCGAGGACGCGCAACGCATGCAGAAGCTGCTCGACGTGCTGGAAGACCTGGACGACACGCAGGCCGTGTTCCACAACGCCGAACTGGACGAGTGAGCAGGACGACATGAAGGTTCTCGTCATCGGCGGCGGTGGCCGCGAGCACGCGCTGGCCTGGAAGCTGGCGCAGTCGCCCAAGGTGCAGATGGTCTACGTGGCGCCGGGCAACGGCGGCACGGCGCTCGACGTGCGCCTGAAGAACGTCGCGATCACCGAGGTGGACGCGCTGGCCGACTTCGCGCAGGCCGAGAAGATCGGCCTCACGGTGGTCGGCCCGGAGGCGCCGCTGGCGGCTGGTGTGGTGGACGTGTTCCGCGCGCGCGGACTGCGGGTGTTCGGCCCGACCCAGGCGGCCGCGCAACTGGAGAGCTCGAAGGCCTTCTCGAAGGACTTCATGAAGCGCCACGGCATCCCCACGGCTGCCTATGAGACCTTCTCCGATGCGGCGGCCGCGCATGCCTACGTCGACCGCATGGGCGCGCCGATCGTCGTCAAGGCCGACGGCCTGGCGGCCGGCAAGGGCGTGGTGGTCGCGGCGACGCTCGACGAGGCCCATCAGGCGGTCGACTGGATGCTGGCCGGCCACAGCGGCGACAACAAGCTCGGGGTCACGCACAACGCCGGTGGAGCGCGGGTGGTGATCGAGGAGTTCCTTGCCGGCGAGGAAGCCAGCTTCATCGTGCTGGCCGATGGCCGGCACGTGCTGCCGCTCGCCACCAGCCAGGACCACAAGCGCCTGAAGGACGGCGATGCCGGACCGAACACCGGCGGCATGGGCGCCTACTCGCCGGCGCCGGTGGTCACGCCCAACATCCACGCCAAGGTGATGCACGAGATCATCCAGCCCACGCTCGACGGCATGGCGCGTGATGGCATTCCCTATACGGGTTTCCTGTACGCCGGGCTGATGATCGATGCCCAGGGCAACCCGAAGACGCTGGAATTCAACTGCCGCATGGGCGACCCGGAAACCCAGCCCATCATGATGCGGCTCAAGAGCGACCTGCTGGACGTGCTGACGCATGCCGCCGACGGCACGCTCGACCAGGTCGAGCTGCAGTGGGACCGGCGTTTCGCGCTCGGCGTGGTGATGGCCGCGCACGGCTACCCGGAGCAACCGCGCAAGGCCGACGTGATCACCGGCCTGCCGCCCGAGACCGCGGACGCGGTGGTGTTCCACGCCGGCACCAGCAAGCCGGGCAAGGACATCGTGACGAGTGGCGGCCGCGTGCTGTGCGTCACCGCGCTCGGGGACTCGGCCAAGGTCGCGCAGGCCCGCGCCTACGACGCACTCTCGGGCATCGCCTTCGACGGCATGCAGTTCCGCCGCGACATCGGTCACCGCGCGATCAAGCGCTGACGCCCGCCCGATGACTGACACGCAAGCCGTCCGGGACTACCTGCTGGGTCTGCAGGAGCGCATCGTCGCCGCGCTGGAGGCGGAGGACGGCGGGCGCTTCCTGAGCGACCGCTGGACGCGCGAGCCGGGCGGCAAGCTGGAGGGCGAGGGACTGTCGCGCCTGATCGAGGGCGGCCGCCTGCTCGAGCGCGGCGGCTGCAGCTTCAGCCATGTGCGCGGCCGGGCACTGCCACCGTCGGCCACCCAGCATCGCCCCGAGCTCGCCGGCGCTCCCTTCGAGGCGATGGGCGTTTCGCTGGTGTTCCACCCGCGCAACCCCTATGTGCCGACGGTGCACATGAACGTGCGCATGCTGGCTGCACACCGAGCCGACGGCGAGATCGTCACCTGGTTTGGCGGCGGCATGGACCTGACGCCGTACTACGGCTTCGAGGAGGATGCGGCGCATTTCCATGCCACCTGCCGCGACGCGCTGGCGCCGTTCGGCGACGACAAGTACCCGCGCTTCAAGCAGTGGTGCGACGAGTACTTCTTCCTGAAGCATCGCAACGAGCCGCGCGGCGTCGGCGGCGTGTTCTACGACGACTTCTCCGAACTCGGCTTCGATGGCAGCTTCGCGATGACGCGTGCGGTCGGCGACGCGCTGCTCGCGGGCTATCTGCCGATCGTGCAGCGCCGCCAGGCGCTGCCGTTCGGCGAACGCGAGCGCGGGTTCCAGGCCTACCGGCGCGGCCGCTACGTCGAGTTCAACCTGGTGTGGGACCGCGGCACGCTGTTCGGGCTGCAGTCCGGCGGGCGCACCGAATCCATCCTGATGTCGATGCCGCCGGCCGCGGCCTGGCGCTACGACTGGCAGCCCGAGGCCGGCACGCCGGAAGCCCGGCTCTACAGCGACTTCCTTCGGCCCCGTGACTGGGTGGCCCCGACTTGAACGCCGTGCCTCCTCGCCGCATCGGCCTGTACGGCGGCAGTTTCGATCCGCCGCACATGGGCCATCTGGTGCTCGCGATGACCGCCGTGCAGCACCTCAAGCTCGACGAGCTGCGCTGGATCCCGGCCGGCGTGGCGTGGCAGAAGGAGCGCACGTTGCTGAGCGCCACACACCGCGCCGGCATGGTGAAGGCGGCCATCACCGGCCACCGCGGCTTCAAGCTCGACCGTCGCGAGATCGAGCGGAACGGCCCCAGCTACACCATCGACACGGTGCGCGAGTCGCAGCTCGCCGAGCCGAACGCGAAGTGGTTTCTGGTGATCGGACAGGACCAGTACGAACGCCTGCCCACCTGGCACGAGTGGCGCGAGCTGATCACGCGAGTCACGTTGGCGGTGGCCGGCCGCGACGGCAAGTCACCGTCGCCGCCTTCCGAACTGCTGGCGGTTTGGCACCGCATCGAGGCGCTGCCCATGCCGCCGATGAACGTCTCGTCGACGGCGATCCGTGCCCACCTCGCGGCCGGTGGCACCGCGCAGTCGCTGGTTCCCGACATGGTGCCCACCGTGGTCGCGCGCTATATTGACCGTTACCACCTCTACGCGCCGCCTCGCGGTGGCGTCCCCGCCGCCTGAGGGCGGCACCCAGCCCGGAGCTGCATGGACATCCGTAAACTGCAACGCGCCATCGTCGATGGCCTCGAGGACGTGAAGGCCCAGGACATCCAGGTCTTCAACACCGAGCACCTGTCGCCGCTGTTCGAACGGGTGATCATGGCCTCGGGCCTGAGCAACCGGCAGACGAAGGCCCTGGCCGCCAGCGTGCGCGACGCGGTCCGATCGCAGGGCTTCCCGGTCATGCGCACCGAGGGCGAGGACAACGGAGAGTGGATCATCGTCGACTGCGGTGCGGCTGTGGCGCACATCATGCAGCCCGAGATCCGCCGCTATTACCACCTTGAGGAGATCTGGGGCGGCAAGTCGGTGAAGATGAAGTTCGGCGCGGTGAGCAAGGGCCTGGTCAAGGCCTCGGCGCCCGACGAGGCACCGGCCGAGACGAAGCAGCGCGCGGCGACCAAGAAGCCGGCGGCGAAGTATGCGTCGCGGTCCGGTGCCTCGGCGCCGGCCGCGCCGGCGCGCAAGTCCGCCGCGGCCAAG
>NZ_AZSN01000074.1:0-19592 GCF_000576225.1 Methylibium sp. T29-B
CCGCAAGCCGGCCGGCGGTGCGGCCGGCGCTGGCGAGGTGCCGGTGGGCGCGTCGGCGGGCGACGGGGACGCCTGAACATGACGGTGCTGCGGCGGGCCTACGTCGGTCTCGGCGCCAACCTGGGCGATGCGCGGCTCACGCTGCAGGTCGCGCTCGACGCCCTGGCAGCGCTGCCGGACACGCGGTTGGTGGCAGTCTCTTCCCTGTACCGCAGCGCGCCGATCGATTCCAGCGGTCCCGACTATCTCAACGCCGTCGCGGCGCTGGACACCGCGCTCGAGCCCCACGCGCTGCTGTCCGCGCTGCAGGCCATCGAGCAGGTGCACGGCCGCGAGCGCCCCTATCGCAACGCGCCGCGCACGCTCGACCTCGACCTGCTGCTGCACGGCGATACGCGCCTCGACACGCCGACGCTGACGCTGCCGCATCCGCGCCTCCACCAGCGCGCCTTCGTGCTGCGCCCGCTGGCCGAGATCGCGCCGGCGCTGGCGCTGCCCGGCCGCGGCGCCGTGGCGGACTGGCTGCCGGGTGTCGCCGACCAGACCGTCGAGCGTTGCCCCTCCGACTGAAAGCCGCGCATGAACCTGTCCTTGCCCATCCCGCTGCAGACCATCCTGCTGCTCACCGCGTCCAACGTCTTCATGACCTTCGCGTGGTACGGCCACCTGAAGAACCTGGCCGACCGGCCTGGTACGTGGCGGCCCTGTTGAGCTGGGGCATCGCCCTGTTCGAGTACATGCTCATGGTGCCGGCCAACCGCATCGGCGTGCAGCAGTTCAGCGTCGGTCAGCTGAAGATCATCCAGGAGGTGGTGACGCTGAGCGTGTTCGTGCCGTTCGCGGTGTTCTACCTGCGCGAGCCGCTGAAGCTCGACTACCTGTGGGCCGGCCTGTGCCTGGTGGGTGCGGTGTACTTCATGTTCCGGTCGTCATGAGCGCTGCGGTCGGGATGCGCTTCGCGCACGTGGTGGTGGAAGGGCCGATCGGCGTCGGCAAGACCACGCTCGCCCGCACGCTGGCGGCCCATTGGGGCGCGAGGCTGGTGCTGGAGCAGCCGGCCGAGAACCCCTACCTCGCGCGCTTCTACGAGTACATGGGGACGCCGCAGGGCCGCGGTCGCGGCAACCCGTTGGCGCTGCAGACCCAGCTCAGCTTCCTGTTCCAGCGCGTCGAGCAGATGAAGGAACTGGGGCAGGGCGGCATGTTCGACCACGGCGTGGTGAGCGACTTCCTGTTCGCCAAGGACGCGATCTTCGCGATGCTCACGCTGGGCGACGAGGACCTCGCGCTCTACCGCCAGATCTACAAGCGTCACAGCGCGCAGGCGCCGCAGCCCGACCTGGTGATCTGGCTGCAGGCGGAGCCCGACGTGCTGATGGCGCGCATCCGCCGCCGCGGCATCGAGATGGAGCGCCACATCACCGAGGACTACCTCGGCTCGCTGTGCCGCGGCTACGTGCGCTACTTCGCCAACCACCGGGGCGCACCGGTGCTGGCGATCAACACCGAGGTCTTCCACCCCAGCGAGAACCCGGCCGACTTCCGGCGGCTGCTCGATCGCATCGATGGCTTCAAGGGCCCGTTCGAGCTCTTCGACCCGCCGGATCCGCCCGGTCGAGGTGCCGATGGACAGATCGGCGACACCGTCGCCGGGGGGCTGATCGAGCTGTGACAGTAATGTGACAATCCGCCTCGCGCGGCGCCGGCCCTCGGCGCCGCACCTGCATCTGGAGCGTCCATGCTGTTCGGCAAGCTGCTGCCGCGTGAAGGCAATTTCTTCGAGCTGTTCAACCAGCACGGCGAGCACATCGTCGAGGGCGCGCGCGCGTTCATCGGCATGATCGAGCACTACGGCGACGCCGTCGAGCGCGAGCGCTACGCCGAGGCCGTGATCTCCGCCGAGAAGAAGGCCGACAAGGTGACCGCCGAGGTCAACCGCCTGCTGCACAAGACCTTCATCACGCCGCTCGACCGCGAGCAGATCCACGGCCTGATCAACGCGATGGACGACGTGCTCGACCTGCTGCAGGACACGACCGAGACGATGAGCCTCTACGACGTGCGCCGCATGACCGAGGAGACGCTGCGCCTGGGTCAGCTCAGCGCCCGCTGCTGCGAGCGGGTGCGCGACGTGGTGGCCCTGCTGCCCCGCATCAGCGAGCCGAGCGCGGTGGAGGCGGCGATGAAGACCTGCGAGGAGATCGACCACCTCGAGAGCGATGCCGACCGCGTGATGCGCTCGGCCATGAGCAAGCTGTTCCGCGAGGAGCCCGACGTGCGCGAGCTGATCAAGCTCAAGGCGATCTACGAGATGCTCGAGTCGATCACCGACCGCTGCGAGGACGTGGCCAATCTGATCGAGGGCATCGTCCTCGAGAACTCCTGAGACCGTCCGTGGAGGCGGTCCAAATCAGCTTCTGGGTCGTGGCATTGCTGGTGCTGCTGGCGATCGCGTTCGACTTCATGAACGGCTTCCACGACGCGGCGAACTCGATCGCCACCGTCGTGTCGACCGGCGTGCTCAAGCCGCAGCAGGCGGTGGTGTTCGCGGCCTTCTTCAACTTCGTCGCGATCTTCGTGTTCCACCTGTCGGTGGCGGCGACCGTCGGCAAGGGCATCGTGCAGCCCGGCATCGTCGATCCGAACGTGGTGTTCGGCGCGCTGGTCGGCGCGATCGCCTGGAACCTGATCACCTGGTACTACGGCATCCCGTCGTCGAGTTCGCACGCGCTGATCGGCGGCATCGTCGGTGCCGTGATCGCGAAGGCCGGGCCCGACGCGCTGGTGCTGGCCGGCGTGATGAAGACGGTCGCCTTCATCCTCGTCTCGCCGCTGCTCGGTTTCGTGCTCGGCTCGGGCCTGATGGTGCTGGTGGCCTGGTTGTTTCGCGGCAAGACACCGCTGCGCATCGATCGCTGGTTCCGCCGCGCCCAGCTGGTGTCCGCCGGCATGTACAGCCTGGGCCACGGCGGCAACGACGCGCAGAAGACCATCGGCATCATCTGGATGCTGCTGATCGCCTCGGGCTACGCGGCGGCCGGCGACACGTCGCCGCCGTGGTGGGCGATCTGGTCCTGCTACATCGCGATCGCGCTCGGCACCATGTTCGGCGGCTGGCGCATCGTCAAGACCATGGGGCAGAAGATCACCAAGCTCAAGCCGGTGGGCGGCTTCTGCGCGGAGACCGGTGGGGCGATCACGCTGTTCCTTGCCACCGGCATGGGCATCCCGGTGTCGACCACGCACACCATCACCGGCGCGATCGTCGGCGTGGGCTCGACGCACCGCCTGTCGGCGGTGCGCTGGGGCATCGCAGGCCGCATCGTCTGGGCCTGGATCTTCACGATCCCGGCCTCGGCGCTGATCGCAGCAGTGTTCTACGGGCTGAGCCTGCTGGTGTTCTGATACGGATTGCGTTGTTCGTCGGCGCGGCGGCCAAGGCCATCGGGCGGCCGACTGCGCTCATGTCCCCCGGCCAGGCTGCGCCTGGCCTCCTCCTCTACTTCGCTTCGTCGGCCACCCGACGTCCTTGGTAGACACAACGGCGAGTTGCAACGGTCGAACACCCATGACGGTCGTGGATCAGGCCGGTGGGGCGCTTTGCGGAGCGAAGTAGAGGAGGAGGCGACGGCCGAAGGCCGGCGGCGGGGGACATGAGCGCAGCAGAGCGCCCCGCCGGCCTGATGGCGCGCCCGACGCTGCCCATCTTGTACGTTTGAAGGCAACCGCGTGCAAGCCGGTGCTCGGGCACTCACTTTTTCTCGACCAGGCTCTTCAGGTTCGCAAGCCCGGACTGGTAGACGCCGGTCACCGCCTTGACGGCAGCTTCGTCGTTCTGGTCCGGCGGCGGGTCGTTGTTCGGGAAGCCGCGGTAGAAGGCGCCGCGCCATTCGACGGTGCTCTTGGTGCCGTCACCGCTGACGGTGATCGTCGAGGTGTAGTTGGTGACCGGCAGCGCGCCGCCGTCCTTGGCGCGGTAGCTGTAGCTCTTGCCCTCCGCGTTGTAGCGCTCGAGCGACTCGACGAGGCTGCCGCCGCCCTTGATCTTGATGGTGCGCACCGAGCCTTCGGTGTTGCCCTTGTCGGCCGGGCTCTCGGCCACGGCGGGATGCCACTTGGCGAGCGCGTCGAAGTCCTTGATCTGTGCCCACACCGCGTCGGCCGGCGCGTCGATCGTGATCTTCTCGACCACCTTCTGGCGCGTCGGGCCGTGGGCCAGCGCCACGCCGGACGCCAGTGTCAGTGCCGCGAGGGCGAGCCACCGTGAAAACATCGAAAGTCTCCTGTCTGTTGGGGGAACACAAGGCGCAGGGCGAGAGCCGTGCGTCGATTCAGGGTGCGACCGGTGCACCGACGAAGGCGCCGAAGCCGCGCGGGTTGCTGCCGGTGTTCACTCGGCGCAAGAGCTGTCCGGTGGCCGCGTCGAGCACCGAAACATTCTCGTCCATCCAGTTCACCACCAGCACGTGGTCGCCCGAGGAGGCTACGCCTTCCGGGTAGCCGAAGCCCGTCAGGGTCTGTACCAGCGTGAGTGTGTCGGGATCGACCACCGACACGGTGTCGTCGCGCTGATTGGTGACGTACAGGCGCCGGCCGCCCTGGGCCAGCGCGGCGCCGTAGGGCGCCTTGCCCACCTTCACGCGGCCGATCACGCGCGGCGCTGCCACATCGCGCACGTCGATGGCCGTCAGGTCGTCGCTGTAGACGTTCAGCGCGTAGAGCCGCTGGCGCGGGCCGTCGAGCAGCAGCGCGAACGGATGTTCGCCGACCGGCACGCGCGCCCGCACCGAAGCGCTGGCCACGTCGACCAGCGCCACGAGGTTGTCGTCGCGCTCGGCCACATAGACGGTCGCGCCGTCGGCCGCCACCGCCACGCCGGCCGGCGCGCGGCCCAGCGGCACCCGCAGGGTTTCCTGGTGCGTAGCGGTGTCGAAGCCCAGCAGATGCCGGCCGAACCAGTCGGCCACATAGACGCGCCGGCCGTCGGCCGAGGCGTCGATGCCGACCGCGCCCTGGCCGGCCGGCAGCGTGTCGATCACACGCTGCGCTCGCATGTCGATCACCGACACGGCGTTGCTGTCCGGCGCGGTGACGAACACCTTGCCGACCCGCCCGACCGCCACCACGCCGGCCGGCGAGCGGGCCACCGGGATGGTCGCCGTTACGCGGTCGTTCGCCAGATCGATCACCGACACGCTGTGATCGCCCTGGTTGGTGATGTAGGCATAGGGTGCGGCGGGTGAGGCCGACGACAGCATCAGCAGCGCCAGCAGCGCGGTCATGCGGCGCGTGGGGGAGACCGCAGGCAGGGAAGGGAACGGCATGCCGGAACGATAACAACGCTCGCCGCCGTCGCCCCTGCCAAAGTCCTGTCGCGCCGAAGGGCTGTCGGCGGCGCTGCGGTCATCGAAACGTCATGCGCCGGACGCCGGCGCGTCATCGGCCGGCGTGACCATGGCGGTCCATGCGATGGGCGTCTCTTTCCTTCCGAACCGTGGGCACGCAAGCGGCGGCTCCGTCGGGCACCGCACACTTCGCGCCCCTCGCGTCGCCGCTGTCGCCGTCGGACGACGAGGGGGAAGGGCGTTTGCGGGTCCGCAGCGTCTGGATCTCCGACGTGCACCTGGGCACGCCGGGCTGCCAGGCCGCCGCACTGCTCGACTTCCTGAAGGCCGTCGACAGCCGCCACCTCTACCTCGTCGGCGACATCATCGACGGCTGGCAGCTGCGGCGCAGCTGGTACTGGCCGCAGGCGCACAACGACGTGGTGCAGAAGCTGCTGCGCAAGGCGCGCAAGGGCACCCGCGTGGTGTTCGTGCCTGGCAACCACGACGAGTTCGCGCGCAAGTACCTCGGCCACAGCTTCGGCGGCATCGAGGTGGTGGACGACTGCGTGCACGCCACCGTCGACGGCCGGCAGCTGTGGATCACCCACGGCGACCACTTCGATGGCGTGATCCAGTGCGCCAAGTGGCTGGCCTACGTGGGCGACTCGGCCTACGAGTTCACGCTGCGGCTGAACCGGCACTTCAACTCGCTGCGGGCCCGGCTCGGGCTGCCGTACTGGAGCCTGTCGAAATACCTGAAACTCAAGGTCAAGCGTGCGGTCAGCTTCATCGGCGACTTCGAGCAGGCGGTCGCGCGCGAGGCGCGCCGGCGCGGCGTCCAGGGGGTGGTCTGCGGCCACATCCACCACGCGGAGCTGCGCGACATCGACGGCATCCTCTACGCCAACGACGGCGACTGGGTCGAGAGCCTCACCGCGCTGGTCGAACACCTCGACGGCCGGCTGGAGATCCTGGACTGGAGCGACCGTGCCGCATGGGGTGCGCAGGCTGCCGGCGATGCCGCGACGGCACCGCTGGGTGTCGGCGCGGCCGCCGGCCGCGGGGTCGCCGCATGAAGCTGCTGCTGGTCACCGACGCCTGGCATCCGCAGGTGAACGGCGTCGTCACGACGCTGGTCGAGCTGGTGGACGGCCTGCGCCAGCGCGGGCACGAGGTCGAGGTGATCGACCCCTCGGGCTTCCGCCGCTTCGCCTGCCCTGGCTACCGCGAGATCGAGCTGGCGTGGCGCCCCGGCGCCGAGGTGGCGCGCCGCATCGACGCGGCCGGCGCCGATGCGATCCACATCGCCACCGAAGGGCCGCTCGGCGGCGCGGCGCGCCGGCACTGCCTGCGGCGCGGCCTGGCCTTCACCACGGCCTTCCACACCCGCTTCCCCGACATCCTGGCCAAGGCGCTGCGGGTGCCCTCGAGCTGGAGCTATGCCTGGTTCCGCCGCTTCCACGACGCCTCCAGCGGCGTGATGGTGCCCTCCGAGGGCATGCGGCAGGAGCTCGCGGCGCGCGGCTTCCGCCACCTGCAGTCGTGGTCGCACGGCGTCGACCTGCGCCTCTTCACGCCGGTGGCGGGCAGCGAGTTCGACCTGCCGCGGCCGATCTTCCTGTATGTCGGGCGGGTGTCGTACGAGAAGAACCTCGAGGCCTTCCTGCGGCTCGACCTGCCCGGCAGCAAGCTCGTCTACGGCGTGGGGCCGGTCGAGGCGACCCTGCGGCGCCAGTACCCGCAGGTGCACTGGCGCGGCGTCGTGCCGCGCCGCGCGCTGCCGGCGATCTACAGCGCGGCCGACGTGTCGTGTTTCCGAGTCGCTCCGAGACCTTCGGTCTTGTGATGCTGGAGGCCATGGCCTGCGGCACGCCGGTGGCGGCCTACCCGGTCGCGGGCCCGCTCGACGTGGTCGGCGACTCGCGCGGCGGCGTGCTGCACGAGGACCTGCGCACCGCCGCGCTGCGCGCGCTGGAGCTGCCGCGTGCGGGCGCTCGGGCACGCGCCCAGCAGTTCGACTGGTCTTCGGTGTGCGACCAGTTCATCGACCTGCTGGTGCCGTCAGAACTGCAGCAGCAGCCCGGCCTGGATCACCAGCGGGTCGAGCTTCGCGTCGGCCTTGACGGGGGCGCCGCCGAGCGCCGGCAGGTTGCCGCTGGCGGTGGTCTTGAGGAAGAGCTTCTTCACGTCGACGAACAGGCCCAGCGTCGGTGAGAGCTTGTAGTCCACGCCGGCCTGCAGCACCGAACCCCAGGCGTTGTCGACCGTGAGGCCGGCGACCGCACCGTCCTTCTCGTCCATCACCAGGTAGTACACCGCGCCCGCGCCGAGATAGGGCTGCAGCCTGCCGCCGGCGTTGAACTGGTACTGCCCGGTCAGCGCCAGCGGCCCGTACTTCATCTCCCCCAGCCGCCCGAAGGCCGCGGCGCTGCCGGTGCCGTCGATGTCCGTGGTGGGCGGGATGCCGACGGTCAGGCCGGCCGACCATTCGGGCGTGAAGCGGTAGCCGATCTCGGCCAGCAGCGTCGTGTCGTCCGACAGCTTGGCACCGGCGCCGGGGACCGGCGCGCCGCCGATGCTGAGGGTGATCTGCTCGTGGAAGGCGATGCGGCCGGGGCCGACGCGCAGCCGCCAGTCTTCGTCGGCCGCGAAGGTGGCCGTCGCGACGCTGCCGAGCAGGCTGAACGCGACAAGGGCACGGCCGATGCGGCCTTGGGTCTCGAGTTTCAACGGACGCTCCGATCTTGTTGTTGCAGTTCCCGTGGCGAATCAGGCGGGTGACAGCACGCCCGCGGCTCCCGCCGCCGCCCCGGCGTGGCCGGAACCGGGCAGATCATAGGGGAAGCCATCGAAGCGACCGAAGGCTACCCGGGCCGGCTGTCACGGCGCTTGCGGAGCGCTGCGGTGGGCCGCGCATCACGCTCTGCCGCCGCGGCCGAGGCGCGCTGAACGGTTGTTCCACCCGCCGATCACTGTGTGACAGGTGGAACGGAAATGTGTCATGGGCCGTGGGAACACATGCTTGCGACCCCCCTTGGTGTTATCCCTTGTTTCCTGGGTTCGGGCTGCTCATTCGCCCCTTCGTCTGCGCCATTGCGGCGCAGACGGGCCTCTTCGGCGCGGATTGAGCAACTGGCATAGCGATTGCGCGCTAACACCTGCGGTTTTGGCCGCGACATGTCGAAACTGATCCAAGACCTTCCCATAACGAGGAGACACCATGACGAAAAAGACGATGGCTCACACCCTTGTCAAACGCTCGCTCATCGCTGGCGCCGTGCTGGCGACGGCCGGCGTGGCCAGCGCCCAGACCGTGACGATCTTCGGCCGCATCGACTCCGGCTTCCAGTACACCAGCAAGGTCGCTGGTTCGGGCGATTCGCTGTCCGAGCTGCACAACGGCGGCATCCTGCCGAGCATCTGGGGCTTCAAGGGCAGCGAAGACCTCGGCGGTGGACTGAAGGCCGTGTTCAACCTCGAAAGCGACTTCGACTCCGGCACCGGCGGTAGCCGCTTCGGTGGCGGCACCACCATCAACGGCATCTTCGGCCGTCAAGCCAACGTCGGCCTTTCGGGCGGCTGGGGCACGGTCCTGGCCGGTCGCCAGTACAGCCCGGCGCTGATCGCCGAGCTGGGCACCGAGCCGCGCGGCTACAAGGAATCGCTGTCGGGCCTGCTGAGCTACGCGGCGGTCCAGCTGCCGGCCGGCAACGACCTGGGTGGCAACAACTTCGGTGGCATCTTCACCAGCAACTCGATCTCATACAGCGGTGCATTCGGCCCCGTGAGCCTCGGCGTGCTGTACGGCTTCGGCGAGCAAGCCGGCGCCTTCTCGGAAGGCCGCACGATTTCGCTGGGCGTGAGCTACAGCGGCCCGGTCGTGCTGTCGGGTTCGTACCAGGCCATCCGTGGCATCGGCGCGGGCACTCAGGCCGAGACCAAGCGCTACGGCGTGGGCGTGGCCGTGCCGCTGGGCGATATCACCATCAAGGCGCTGTACCACCGTGGGACCCAGGACGACGCTGTCGGCGACGAGGTCGGCAAGACCAACAACTTCGGCATCGGCGCGGACTTCCGCTGGAATCCGCAGAACACCGCCACGGTCGCCTACTACTACGGCAAGGAAAAGGTCGCTGCCGACGACAACACCAAGACGCTGGTCCTGAGCAACGACTACGCCCTGTCCAAGCGCACCACGCTGTACGGGCAGTTTGCCTACGTCGATGCCAGCGCCAATGCGTCCATCCGCACGCAGGTGACGCTGGGCGCGACGGAAGCGGGTGAGAAGTCATCGATCGTCGGCTTCGGCATCAAGCACGACTTCTGATCGAGGCATCGAGCACCCCGATGGATCGGGGTTCTGACGAGGGGCTGCATCCGCAGCCCCTTTTTTCTTGGGGCCGCTTGTCATGAAGTTGTCGCACGACTTTCATAGACTCCTAGGATGAGCGCCCTCCCGAAGCCTGCCGACGAGCCTGCCGACGAGCCTGCCGACGAGCCTGCCGACGAGCCTGCCGATCCGAATGCCCTGGCCTGGCTCAACCGCGAGCAGGCTATCCTCGAATTCAACCGCCGCGTGCTGGCCCAGGCCCTGCGCGAGGACGTGCCGTTGCTGGAGCGGCTGCGCTATGTGTGCATCGTCTCGTCCAACATGGACGAGTTCTTCGAGGTGCGCTTCGCCGACTACCTGGAGGCGTCCCGGCTGCCCGGTTCGGGCATCACCTCGCGCGAGATGGCGGAGGTGGCCGCTGCGGCCCATGCGCTGATCGATGCGCAGTACGCTGCCTTCAACGAGGTGGTGATGCCGGCCCTGCAGCGCGAAGGCATCGTGGTGCTCAACCACGCCGAGCGCGACGCCGCGCAGCGCCAGTGGGTCGACGGCTTCTTCCAGCGTCAGGTGCGGCCGCTGCTGGTCCCGGTCGGCCTGGACCCGGCCCACCCCTTCCCGCAGGTGGCGAACAAGTCGCTCAACTTCATCGTCAAGCTCGGCGGGCGCGACGCCTTCGGGCGCGACAACTCGATCGCCATCGTGAAGGTACCGCGCGTGCTGCCGCGCGTGATCCGCCTCCCGGAGCCGCTGGCGCCCGGGCGGCAGGCCTTCGTGCTGCTGTCCAGCGTGATCCGCGCCCACCTCGAGGAATTGTTCCCCGGCCGCACCGTCGAGGCCTTCTCGCAGTTCCGCGTGACGCGCGATTCCGACCTCGACGTCGACGACGACGTGACCAACCTGCGCCAGGCGCTGCGCTCCTCGCTGTCGACGCGCCACTTCGGTCAGGCGATCCGGCTCGAGGTGGTGGCCACCTGTCCGGAGGAGTTGAGCGAGTTCCTGCTTCAGCAGTTTGGCCTGCCCGATGCAGCGCTGTACCACGTGAACGGGCCGGTGAACCTGGTGCGGCTGAACCAGCTGATCGACCAGGCCGAAGCCGACGCGCTGCGCTTCCCTCCCTACGAATGGGCCTGGCCGAAGGGCCTGCCGCGCGGCGAGGGGGCCCAGGGCTCGATGTTCGAGCGCCTGCGCCAGGGTGACGTGCTGATGCACCACCCGTTCGAAAGCTTCGAGCCGGTGGTGCAACTGCTGCGCGAGGCGGTGCACGACCCCGACGTGCTGGCGATCAAGCAGACCATCTACCGTACCGGCGCGCAGTCGGTCCTGATGGACCTGCTGCTCGAGGCGGCGCGGCGCGGCAAGGAGGTGATGGCGGTCGTGGAGCTGAAGGCACGCTTCGACGAAGAGGCCAACATCAACTGGGCCGAGCGCCTGGAGGCGGTCGGTGCGCAGGTGGTGTACGGCATCGTCGGCCTGAAGACGCATGCCAAGCTGCTGCTGATCACACGCCGCGAGGCGGGTGCTCGCGGCCCGCTGCTGCGGCGCTACGGCCACCTGTCGACCGGCAACTACAACCCCAGGACGGCACGCCTCTACACCGACATCGGCTGCCTGACGGCCGACGGCGGCCTGACCGCCGACATCGACCTGGTGTTCCAGCAGCTCGCGAGCCTGACGCGCGGCAAGGCGCCGAAGCAGCTGCTGCTCGCGCCGAGCAGCCTGCACCGTCAGATGCTGCGATTCATCCAGCGCTGCACCGAGGCAGCGCGCAGCGGCCAGGCCGCGCGCATCGTCGTGAAGATCAACTCGCTGACCGACGAGCCGCTGATGCTGGCGTTGGCCGAGGCCTCGCAGGCCGGCGTCGAGATCGACCTCGTCGTGCGCGGGGCCTGCATGCTGCCGCCGGGCCTGCCGGGGGTCACCGAGCGTGTGCGCGTGCGTTCGGTGGTGGGGCGCTTCCTCGAGCACACCCGCATCCTGTACTTCCGTTGGGGGCCGACCGACGACGACGAGGTGCTCTACCTGTCGAGCGCCGACTGGATGACGCGCAACATGCTGCGCCGCATCGAGGTGGCCTGGCCGGTGCGCGATGTGCGCGACCGGCAGCGCGTGATCGACGAGTGCCTGCTGCCCTACCTGCACGACCGCCGCGATGCCTGGCGCCAGCTCGCCGACGGTCGCTACGAGCGCATCGGCGCCGACGGCCCCAGCGCCCAGCAGGCGCTGATGACGCGCTACCACCCGGCCTGAGCGGGCCTCCGGACGCGGCATGGACCTGATCCTCTGGCGTCACGCCGAAGCGCACCTGCTGCGCGAGGGGCAGGCCGATACCCAGCGGGCGCTCACCGCCAAGGGCGAACGGCAGGCGCAGCGCATGGCCGAGTGGCTGAACCAGCGCCTGGCCGAATCGACGCGCGTGCTCGTCAGCCCGGCCTTGCGGGCCCAGCAGACGGCGCGCGCGCTCGACCGCAGCTTCAGGACCGTGGCGGCGCTCGCCCCCGAGGGCACTCCCGACGACCTGCTGGCCGCGGCACGCTGGCCGGACTCGAACGAGCCGGTGCTGGTGATCGGCCACCAGCCCACGCTGGGCTTCGTGGCGGCGCGGCTGCTGGCCGAAGCCGAGCGCTACTGGTCGATCCGCAAGGGCGCCGTCTGGTGGCTGCGGCACCGAGAGCGCGAAGGCGTGGTGCAGGTCGTGCTGCAGGCGGTGCAGGGGCCCGACCTGCTCTGAACGGGAGCGGCGGTGCTCAGCCGCCCGTGCGGACCGCCAGCTTCAGGCGGCCGGCCCGTTCCCAGGCACGCACCTCCTCGCCCAGCAGGTGCATCGTGCGGGGATGGCCGTCGGCCCAGGCGCGGTCGATGCGGAGCAGCGCGCCGTCGTCGGTGCGCCGCAACGCCACCACCCGCTCCGGCACGTCGTTGCGGGCATGGCACAACAGCGCTGCGAGGCGGAGGCTGAGCACCGGCCACAGCGTGGCCTCCTGATCCAGCGTGGAATCGAGCTTGCGCAGGCTGCCGCGGTGGCCGAGCACCAGCTCCGCCACGCGCCGCTGCTGGCTCTGCGAGAAGCCCGGCGCGTCCACGTGCGCCAGCAGGTAGGCGCTGTGGCGGTGGTGGTCGTGGTGCGACACCGACATGCCGATCTCGTGCAGCGCTGCGGCCCAGGCCAGCTCGCGCGCAGCCTCGGTGTGGCCGTTGCGCGGCGTCGAGGTGCTCCGGTACAGCGAACCGGCCAGGCGCTGCACGCGCGCGGCCTGGGACAGGTCGCTGCCGAAGCGGCGCTGCAGCTCGTGCACCGAGGTGTCGCGCATGTCCTGCCGGTGCGCGTGGCGGGCCGGGGCCTGCGCCGCCTCCAGGCGCTCGGCCAGGTCGAACAGCACGCCCTGGCGCAGGGCGCCGCGTGCAGGCTGCAGCGCGTCGATGCCGAACTGCAGCGCCAGCGTGTAGAGGATCGACAGGCCGCCGCCCAGCACCGCGCGGCGTTCGGGCTTGAGCCCCGGCAGGTCCAGCGCATCCTGGTGACCGGCGGCGAGGCAGGTCTCGATGCACCAGCGCAGGCCCACCGGGTGATGACGCCGTCGCTGATGCCGTTGGCCGCCAGCAGCTGCGACACCGCACCCACCGTGCCCGAGGAGCCCAGCGCCTCGATCCACTGTCCCGGTGCGAAGGGCTGCAGCGCCTCCTCGAGCTCGGCGCCGGCCGCCACCTGCGCGGCGCGGAAGGCGTCGGCCGTGAAGCGGCCGTCGGGGAAGTAGCGCATCGACAGGCTCACGCTGCCGACCTGGAAGCTCTCGGCCTGGCGCGGCGTGCGGCCCTGGCCGAGGATCATCTCGGTGGAGCGGCCGCCGATGTCGATCACGATGCGCGGCCGCTCGCTCGGTTGCAGGCGCGCCACGCCGGCGAAGATCAGGCGCGCTTCCTCGCGGCCCGAGATGACCTCGATCGGGTGGCCGAGCACGGTGCGCGCTCGCGCCAGGAAGGCGTCGCGGTTCCTGGCCTCGCGCAGCGTCTGGGTTGCCACGGCACGCACCTGGGCCGGCGCGAAGCCGCGCAGCCGCAGTGCGAAGCGCGCCAGGCAGGCAAGCCCACGCAGCTGGGCCTCCTCGTTCAGGCGGCCGTCGGCGTCGAGCCCGCCACCGAGGCGCACGGTCTCCTTCAGGTAGTCGATCCGCTTGTAGCGGCCCCGGATCAGCTGACCGATCTCGAGGCGGAAGCTGTTGGAGCCGATGTCGATGGCAGCCAGCGGGGCGGCTTCGGGGGAACTCGGGCAGGGCGGTCGTCGGCATGGTCGGGATTGTCCCTGCATTCGGTGACGCCACCCTCACCACGGCAGGGCCGGCAGCCTCTTCCTAGAATCCGCCGCACCCCGACACTGGAGCGAACGATGCTGAAGCAGGATCTCGACAGCCTGACCCCGACGCGTGATTTCAGCCGGCGCGATTTCGTCGCCACCTCGCTCGGTTCCGGCTTCGCCGCGGCGGTGCTGCCGGTGTCCGCGCAGACCGTCGCCACCGACACGGCCGGATTGACGGCCGGACCGGTGAGCATCCCGGTCGGTGGCTTCGCGCTGCCGGCCTACCGCGCCGCGCCGGCCGGCAAGGGCGACCTGCCCATCGTGCTGGTGATCAGCGAGATCTTCGGCGTGCACGAGCACATCGCCGACATCGCGCGGCGCTTCGCGAAGCAAGGCTACCTCGCGATCGCGCCCGAGATGTTCGTGCGCCAGGGCGACGCCAAGGCCTACAGCGACATCCCGAAGCTGATCGCCGAGGTGGTGTCGAAGAAGGGCGACGCCGAGACGATGCAGGACCTCGACGCCACCGTCGCGTGGGCGGCCGCGAATGGCGGCAACCGCGCCAGGCTCGGCGTCACCGGCTTCTGCTGGGGCGGGCGCATCACCTGGCTCTACACCGCGCACAACCCGCAGGTGAAGGCCGGCGTGGCCTGGTACGGCCGCCTGGTCGGCGAGGCCACGCCGCTCGCGCCGAAGCACCCGGTCGACGTCGCCGGCAGCCTGAATGGCCCGGTGCTCGGCCTCTACGGCGAGAAGGACGGCGGCATCCCGCTTGACACCGTTGATAAGATGAAAACTGCTCTGGCGGCCGGGAACGCCGCGGCGAAGCAGTCGATGTTCGTCGTCTACCCCGACGCGCCGCATGCCTTCCATGCCGACTACCGGCCGAGCTACCGCAAGGAGGCGGCCGACGACGGTTGGAAGCGCTGCCTGGCCTGGTTCAGGGCGAACGGCGTGGCCTGATCCGGCCGCCGGCCCCCAGAGCGAGCCGCGCCTTCGGGCGCGGCTTTGTTTTGCCCGACGACGCACACTAGCGGACCGAGCAGCGAGCGAGCGAGAGTGAGAGAAGAAAGAAGAACATGTCGATGACCCTGTTGTGGATCGTGCTGGCCACCTTCGCCGGCGGCGTGCTGTCGGTCGTGATCGCGGCCGGCCTGACGGTCTCGGTGCTGTCGCTGATCGTGCGCCACCTGGTCAGCCTGTCGGCCGGCGTGCTGCTCGGCACCGCGCTGCTCAAGCTGCTGCCCGAGGCCTTCGAGACCGGTGGCTCGCCGCAGGCGCTGTTCGCCACGCTGCTCGGCGGCCTGCTGTTCTTCTTCCTGCTCGAGAAGGTGGAGCTCTACCGCCACAGCCACCACCACGAGGGCGATGGCCACCACCACCACCACCACTTCGATGCCGAGCAGGCCGGCCGCGGCGGCTGGAGCGTGCTGCTCGGTGACAGCATCCACAACTTCTGCGACGGCGTGCTGATCGCCACCGCCTTCCTCGCCGACCCGCACCTGGGCGTGGCCACCGCGGTGGCGGTGATCGCCCACGAGATCCCGCAGGAGGTGGGCGACTACATGGTGCTGCTCAACGCCGGCTTCTCGCGCGCCCGCGCGCTGGTCTACAACGCGATCTCCGGGCTCGCGGCAGTGGTCGGCGGTGTGCTGGGCTACTTCGTGATCCAGCCCTTCGATCCCTGGGTACCCTACCTGCTGGTGATCGCCTCCAGCAGCTTCATCTACGTTGCAGTGGCCGACCTGATCCCGCAACTGCAGCGCCGGCTGGCCTGGCGCGAGACGCTGACCCAGCTCGCCTGGCTGGCCGCCGGCCTGGGCGCGATGGCGCTGATGTCCGCGCTGACGGACGAGCACCATCACGCCAGCGGCGAAGCGCACCCAGAGCACGCGCACGAGGCGGCCGCCGCGCCGTCCCCGGCCGGATCGGCCGAGCCGGCGCGCTGAGCCCCGCGCTCAGCCGGAGTTGCGCAGCCCGGCCGCCACGCCGTTGATCGACATGTGGATGCCGCGCTGCACGCGCTCGTGCAGCTCGCCGCGCCCCTGCTGGGCGCGGTAGCGGCGCATCAGCTCGACCTGCAGGTGGTTCAGCGGATCGATGTAGGGCAGGCGGTGCTCGATCGAGCGCGCCAGCGCCGCATTGCCGGCCAGCCGGCGCGGCTCGCCGGTGATGGCGGCCAGCACGGCATCGGTGCGCTGCCATTCGGCCTGGATGGCCGCGAAGATCTTCTTCGCGGCGCGCTTGTCCGGCACCAGCTCCACGTAGCGCGTCGCGATCGCCAGGTCGCTCTTGGCCAGCACCATGTCGATGTTGGACAGCAGCGTGCCGAAGAACGGCCACTGCGCATGCATGCGCTGCAGCAGCGCGAGGCGCTCCTTGCGCAGCTTGGGCGCGTCCCCAGGAAGCCCTCGACGGCCGAGCCGAAGCCGTACCAGCCCGGCAGCGCCACGCGGCATTGGCCCCAGCTGAAGCCCCAGGGGATGGCGCGCAGGTCCTCGATGGCGCGCGTGGCCTTGCGCGAGGCCGGCCGCGAGCCGATGTTGAGCTCGGCGATCTCGCGGATCGGCGTAGCGGCGAAGAAGTAGTCGGCGAAGCCCGGGGTCTCGTAGACCAGCCGACGGTAGGCCGCCATGCTGAGCTGCGACAGCGTGTCGGCGGTGTCGAGGAACAGCTTCGGCGCGTGGCGCTTCGGCGGCAGCAGCGTGGCCTCCAGCGTCGCCGCCACCAGGGTTTCGAGGTTGCGCCAGCCGATCTCGGGGTTGGCGTACTTCGACGCGATCACCTCGCCCTGCTCGGTGAGGCGGATCTGGCCGTTCACGGTACCCGGAGGCTGCGCCAGGATGGCCTGGTAGCTCGGGCCGCCGCCGCGGCCCACGGTGCCGCCGCGGCCGTGGAACAGGCGCAGCGTGAGGCCGTGCTCGCGCTTGAGCGGCTCGAACAGCTCGACCAGCGCGGTCTCGGCCCGGTAGAGCTCCCAGTTGCTGGTGAAGAAGCCGCCGTCCTTGTTGCTGTCGGAGTAGCCGAGCATCACGTCCTGCTCGCAGTACTGGTCGGCGCCGCTGCGCAGCACCAGCGGCAGCACGCCCGGCAGCGCGTAGAACTCGCGCATGATGGTCGCGGCCTGGCGCAGGTCGGTGATGGTCTCGAACAGCGGCACGACGATCAGGTCGCAGCGCGCGTCGGTGTCGAGCGTGCCCTGCAGCAGGCCGGCTTCCTTCTGCAGCACCAGCACTTCCAGCAGGTCGCTCACCGTCTCGGTGTGGGAGATGATGCAGTGGCGGATCGCGGCGTGGCCATAGAGGGCCCGGCCCTCGCGCGCGGCCTCGAAGATCGCCAGCTCGCCGCGCGTGCGCTCGCTGTAGACGGCGCCGCGCACCTGCAGGCTGCGCGCGTCGTTGAGCAGGCCCAGCAGCAGCGCGACCTTGGCCTCCTCGGGCATCGCTGCGTAGTCGGCCTCGATGCGGGCGCCGGCCATCAGCTCGGCGAGCACCGCCTCGTGCTGGTCGGAGCTCTGGCGCAGGTCGACGGTGGCGAGGTGGAAGCCGAACACCTGCACGGCGCGGATCAGCGGCTTGAGGCGCGCCGCCGCGAGCGCCGCGCGTGGTGCGAGGCGAGTGAGGCCTCGACGGTGCGCAGGTCGGCCAGCAGCTCCTCGGCGGTGGCGTAGGGCGTGGACGGCGCGACCGCGTGGCGCAGCGCCTCGGTGCCGGTCAGCGCCGTCAATGTGCCGGCGAGGCGCGCGTACACGCCGATCAGCGCGCGGCGGTAGGGCTCGTCGAGCCGGTGCGCGTTGTGATCGCCGGAGCGGTCGGCCAGCGCTTGCAGCTCCGGCGTGACCTGCACCAGCAGCGCCGAGATCGACAGCTCGGCGCCGAGTTCGTGCACCTCGGTCAGGTAGAAGCGCAGCACCGTCTCGCTGTGGCGTGCCAGCGCGAGGCGCAGCGTCTCGGCCGTGACGTTGGGGTTGCCGTCGCGGTCGCCGCCGATCCAGTTGCCCATGCGGAAGAACGGTGCGACCTCGAAGCCCGGCAGCAGCGCCTCCAACTCGGCATAGAGCTTGGGGATCTGGCGCAGGAAGGTGCTCTGGTAGTACGACAGCGCGTTGTCGATCTCGTTGGCGACGCTGAGCTTGGAGGTGCGCAGCAGCCGCGTCTGCCACAGCTGTGTGACGCGGGCGCGCAGCATCGCCTCGTTGGCGGCGCGCTCACGCTGCGTCGGCAGCGTGTCGCGCGCGCCGATCAGCTCGGCCACCGCGCGCTCGGCGTCGAGCACGCTCTTGCGCTGCACTTCGGTCGGGTGGGCGGTGAGCACCGGCGACAGGTAGGCGTGGCCCAGCAGATCGGCGATCTCGGTGGCGCGCACGCCGCGCTTGGCGAGCCGCTCGAAGCTCATCGCCAGCGAGCCCTCCTGCACGTGGCCGAGCTGCTCGTGGTGCTCGCGGCGCCGCACGTGATGGCGGTCCTCGGCCAGGTTGGCGAGATGGGAGAAGTAGCTGAAGGCGCGCACCACCGACACCGCCTGCTCGACCGACAGGTTCTTCAGCAATCGGTCCAGCGCGCGGCCGGCCTGGGTGTCGCGCTTGAGCCGGTAGGCCACGGCGAGCTGGCGGATGCGCTCGATCAGCTCGAAGGCCGGTGCGCCCTCCTGCTCACGGATCACGTCGCCCAGGATGCGGCCGAGCAGGCGGATGTCCTCGATCAGCGGGCGGTTCTTGTCGGCGCCGCGGTCGGCGCTGCGGGGGGTCTTGGCGGTGGCCATGGGCGGAAGGAGGGTCGAGTGGAAGGGGCTGGCCCGAAGGCGCAAGGATGCTAGCAGCGCTCATGCCAGCGGCTTCGGTGCGGCCCGAGGCGCTGCTAGCATTCCCGCATGGAAGCGAGCACACAAGCCTGGGTCATCGCGACCCGCGAGAGCCGGTTGGCGCTGTGGCAGGCCGAGCATGTGCGCGCACTGCTCGGCGCGCGCCTGGATGCGCCGGTCGAGCTGCTGGGGATGACGACGCGCGGCGACCAGATCCTGGACCGCACGCTCAGCAAGGTCGGTGGCAAGGGCCTGTTCGTCAAGGAGCTCGAGACCGCGCTGGAGGCCGGTGACGCCCACCTCGCGGTGCATTCGCTGAAGGATGTGCCGATGGACCTGCCCGTCGGTTTCGTGCTCGCCGCGGTGCTGGAGCGCGAGGACCCGCGTGACGCCTGGGTCTCCCCACGCTACGCCGACCTGGCCGCGCTGCCGTCCGGCGCGGTGGTCGGCACCTCGAGCCTGCGGCGGTTGAGCCAGTTGCGCGCCCGCCGGCCCGACCTGCGCATCGAGCCGCTGCGCGGCAACCTCGACACCCGCCTGCGCAAGCTCGACGAAGGCCAGTACGACGCCATCGTGCTGGCTGCTGTCGGCCTGAAGCGCCTGGGTCTGGCCGAGCGCATCCGCAGCGTGTTCGAGGCCGACGCGATGATCCCCGCCGCGGGCCAGGGGGCGCTCGGCATCGAGCTGCGGGCCGATGCGCCCGAGCGCCATCCGGCGCTGTGGGCCGCCCTGCGGGCGCTGACGCACGAGCCGAGCTGGCTGGCGGTGCATGCGGAGCGCGCGGTCTCGCGTGCACTGGGCGGCAGCTGCAGCATGCCGCTGGCGGCGCATGCGCAATGGCAGG
>NZ_AZSN01000075.1:0-19187 GCF_000576225.1 Methylibium sp. T29-B
CAATACCGACAGGAAGTACCGCCTTGGACACTGGATACCGTCGCCCGCCTCCTTACAGGCGAGGTTGAGTCAAGTTCCCCAGCGCGGAAGTCGCCCGCCGGGCCGGCCTGCACTGGAGGAGGCGATACCGTCACGGAGGCCGGCGATACCGTCATTGGCTCGCAGCACGGCACTTCGGATACCGTCACGCTTGAGTGAGGGCGTCCTGTGCTACCTTGCGGTCGGCCTTGAAGTGGGTTTCATCGCTCCAGGTCATAAGGGTGACCTTTGTCATGCATTGCTTGGTGACGGTATAGATGTCGGTATCCGGCCGATTTCCGGCCAACGAAGCTCGGTTCTTACCTATGAAAAGCGCCCGCCTGTTGACAATAGAGTGGGAATAGGGCGATCTGCAGCGGGGCGGGCGTCGTCGCACGGCAGCTTTGCCTCGTCAGATCAGATCGGCGCGGGTTGACAACGACTTGCGGTGGTGCCTCGATTGAATATAAGATAACGCGAATTATTATCATTCGCGGTATTTTTGATCGAACCATCCCATGGATTCAATTGCCGCCCGCCTTTGGGTTTGGCCGGTCGTTCTGGGTGTCTTGACGGCTACCGGCCTCGTGTCGGCGTTGTTGTCGGATGCCTGGGGCGACGTGTGGTCGTGGTTCGCGCTCAGTGTGCCGGTTGCGGTCATGACTTGGCATGGCGCACGCCGACGCGTGCGGCCCGCCACCGATCGAACCCCCTAAGGAACAAACGATGAGAACACTCGCCTCCGTGGCGCTGGCTGCGGCTATGGCCTGTCAGCTCCCCGCCGCGCACGCGCAATCCGAAACGCCATCGGCCCCGGCCGACGCGAACGCGACCGTGACGCTGCCGCCGATCACCGTGAAGGCCAGTGCCGACGCCTCGGCGCAAGGGCTGTCCCCGGCGTTTCCGGGCGGGCAGGTGGCGCGCGGCGGGCGCGCCGGCATCCTCGGCACCAAGGACAACCTGGACACGCCGTTCAGCATCACCAGCTACACCAACGAACTGATCCAGGATCGCCAGGCCAGGAGCGTCGGCGACGTGCTGCAGAACGATCCGGGCGTGCGCGTGGCGCGCGGCTTCGGCAACTTCCAGGAGTCGTACTTCATCCGCGGCTTCATCCTCGGCTCTGACGACGTGGCCTACAACGGCCTGTACAACCTGCTGCCGCGCCAGTACATCGCGACGGAATTGTTCGAGCGCGTGGAGGTGTTGCGTGGCGCGTCCGCCTTCCTGTCCGGCGCCACGCCGTCGGGGGGTGGCCTCGGCGGCAGCATCAACCTGCTGCCCAAGCGCGCCTCCAACGAAGACCTGAACCGCGTGACGGTCGGCGCGGCCAGCGGGCCGCAGGGCAGCGCGGCTGTGGATATCTCCCGTCGCTTCGGTCCGGACCGGAGCACCGGCTTGCGCCTGAACGCGGCTTACCGTGATGGTGATACCGCGGTCGACGAGGAAAAGGCCCGTCTCGGCCTCGTCTCGTTGGGCGCCGACTGGCGCAGCCGCGACGTGCGACTGTCCGGCGACATCGGCTTCCAGGACAACCGGCTGAAGCGCACCCGCAGCAGCGTGACGCTGGGCGATTTCCTGACGCCGGTGACGGCGATGCCGGCCCTGCCGGACAACGAGACGAACGCATCGCAACCGTGGTCGTACTCGAACGAGAAAGACGTTTTCGGTACCTTGCGCGGCGAAGTCGACCTCGGAGCCGACGTCACGGCCTGGGCGGCCTACGGCTTGCGTCGAAGCGACGAGGCCAATTCGCTGGCGAACTTCACGCTGCTCGACCCGGTCAGCGGCGACGGCTACACCTATCGCTTCGACAACACCCGCGAAGACCGCGTCGACACCGGCGAGTTGGGGCTGCGAGGCAAGCTCAGGACGGGCAGCGTGGGTCACGAGTGGGTCGTTTCGGCGTCCTACTTCAAGCTGGAAACGAAGAACGCCTATCTGTTCGACTTCGGCAACCAGCAGGCCACCAACCTCTATCGTCCGGTGCGGTCGCCCGAGCCGGCATTCAGCGCCGGCGCCGGCGGCGGCAACGATCTGGCGTCGCCGGCGCTGACGGCGCGCACCCGCCTCACCAGTCTGGCGCTCGGCGACACCTTGTCGTTCGATGGCGATCGCTTTCTGCTGACACTGGGTGCCCGCCATCAGACCCTGCGCATCGAGAACTACGCCTACACCACCGGCGTCGCTGCACCGGTCTACGACGACAGCCGCGTCAGCCCGCTGGTCGGCGCGGTCTACAAGGCGACGAAGCAGTTGTCGCTCTACGCCAACTACATCGAGGGCCTGAGCAAGGGTGACACCGCGCCGGCCACTGCCAACAATCCGAACGCCATGCTGGCGCCCTATGTCTCCAAGCAGAAGGAGATCGGCGCGAAGTACGAGGCCGATCGCCTGGGCCTGGGTGCAGCGCTCTTCAGCACCGACAAGCCGCGAGCGGTGGGTGGCACCACCGGGACCACGTTCACCGCGGGCGGCGAGGATCGCCACCGGGGTGTCGAGCTGACCGCCTACGGCGAGGCCGTACGCGGCCTGCGCGTGCTGGGCGGCCTGACTTGGCTCGATGCCAAGCAGAAGGAAACCGGCAGTGCGGCCACCGAGGGCAAGCGCACGCTGGGCATTCCCCGCACGCAGGCCAATCTCGGCGTCGAGTGGGACGTGACCGGCGTGCAGGGCCTCGCGCTCGACGCCCGCGTGGTCCGCACCGGGTCGGTCTACGCCGACAGCGCCAACACGTTGCGCGTGCCCGGCTGGACCCGGGTGGATGTGGGGGCGCGCTACCTGTTGGACGTGCAGGACCGCCTGGTGACGCTGCGCGCGCGCATCGACAACCTGACCGACCGTGACTATTGGGCATCGGTCGGCGGTTACCCGGATGCCGGCTATCTGAACATCGGCGCGCCCCGCACCTTCGTGCTGAGCGCCAGCGTCGACTTCTGAACGAGGCGGCTGCATGCTCGATGCCCGCGCGATCCGCACCTGGACCTGGCTGCACAAGTGGAGCAGCCTGGTCTGCACGGTGTTCATGCTGCTGCTGTGCCTCACCGGCCTGCCGCTGATCTTCCATCACGAGATCGGCCACCTGCTCGGCACCGAGGTCGAGGCGCCGCCGATGCCGGCCGGCACCCCCTACGCCGACCTGGACCGCGTGCTGGAAGTCGCGCGGGCGCGCCACCCCGAGCGCGTGGTGCAGTTCGCCTCGCAGCCCGAGGACAGCACCGACCTGTGGTTCGTCACGCTCACGCCCACGCCCGCGCCGACCGAGGACTTCAAGTCGGTGGCAGTCGACGCGCGCACGGCCGAGGTGCTGGCCGAGCCGAAGTTCGACGAGGGCTTCATGCACGTGATGTTCAAGCTGCACGTCGACCTGTTCGCGGGCCTGCCGGGAACGCTTTTCCTCGGGTTTATGGGGCTGCTGCTGCTCGTGGCCATCGTCAGCGGCGTGGTGCTGTACGCGCCCTTCATGCGCAAGCTGCGCTTCGGCGAGGTGCGGCGCGAGCGGTCCGCGCGCGTCAAATGGCTGGACCTGCACAACCTGCTGGGCATCGTGACGCTGGTCTGGGCCTTCGTGGTCGGGGCCACCGGCGTCATCAACACCTGGGCCGACCCGCTGGTGAAGTACTGGCAGTACGACCAGCTCGGTGCACTGCTCGCGCCCTACCAGGGCCAGCCGCCGGTACCCGTGGGCGAGCGCGGTTCGGTCCAGCGATCGCTGGACGGCGCGCTGGCGCACGCGCCGGGCCGCAAGCTGTCGTTCATCGCCTTCCCGGGCACGGCCTTCTCGAGCCCGCACCACACCACCTTCTTCCTGCGGGGGGATGAGCCGCTCACGTCCAAGCTGCTGCAACCCGTGCTCGTCGACGCGAAGACCACCGAGGTCACCGCGGCGCCGGCGCTGCCGTGGTACCTGACCGCGCTGATGGTGTCGCAACCGCTGCACTTCGGCGACTACGCCGGCCTACCGATGAAGATTCTTTGGGCGCTGCTGGACATCGCCACCATCATCGTGCTCGGCAGTGGCCTGTACCTGTGGCTGCAACGCAAGCAACCCAGACCGCTGGCCGACGAGGCCGGCGTGGCGCAGCCCGCTACTTGACGCGCTGCTTCTCGAGCTTGCGCGCCAGCGTGCGACGGTGCATGCCGAGCCGGCGCGCGGTCTCGGAGATGTTGAAGCCGGTCTCGGCCAGGGTCTCGTGGATGCGCTCCCACTCCAGCGTCTTGATGGAGCTGGCGCGCTGCGTCAGGTCGACCTCGGCGTTGCCCTCGGCGCGCCCGAAGGCCGCCTCGATGTCGTCGGTGTTGGAGGGCTTGGCTAGGTAGTGGCAGGCGCCGAGCTTGATGGCTTCCACGGCGGTGGCGATGCTGGCGTAGCCGGTCAGCACGACGATCAGCATCTCGGGGTCGTGCGCGTGCAGCGTGCGCACGCACGCCAGGCCGGAGCCGCCGCCGGCCAGCTTGAGGTCGACCACCGCATAGCCCGGCGTGCGCTCCCCCAGCAGCGCCGCCACCTGCTCCAGATTCGCCGCCAGCAGCACCGTGTAGCCGCGGCGCTCGAACGAGCGGCCCAGTGTGCGGGCGAAGGAGGCATCGTCCTCGACGATCAGCAGCAGCCGCTCAACGTCCATGGGCTTCCGGTTCCTCGAGCGTGATCGCTGACAGCGGCAGCCGTATTGTGACGATCGCGCCACCGCTCGAGCGGTTGCGCGCAGCGACGGTACCGCCCAGCGTGCGCACGACGTTGACCACCAGGAACAGTCCCAGGCCGCCCCCGGGCCGCCCCTTGCTCGACTGGTAGGCTTGCCGAACTGCGCCAGCATCTCCGGCGCGAAGCCGGGTCCGGTGTCCTTGACGGTCAGCACCAGCGTGTCGCCGTCGCGGTCGACATCCAGGCCGACCCAGCGTGGCGAGGCCTCGAGCGCGTTGTCGAGCAGGTTGTGCAGGGTCTGCTTGACGGCCGAATCCGAGACGATCGGCGGGTCGTCGTCGCCGAAGCGGTTCGCATAGGTCAGCGTGACGGCGGGTCGCGTGGTGCGCCATTCGGCCAGCAGGTCGTCCAGGAAGCGACCCAGCGTGGTGGCCACCGAGGCCTCGCCGCGCGCCTTGCCGGCCGACAGCAGGATACCGCTGACTATCGCCTTGCAGCGCTCGATCTGCGTCTGCATCTCGCAGACCTCGCCGTGCAGTTCGGGGTCGGAGGTGAAGTGCGGCAAGTGGCGCCAGTCGCCGAGGATCACCGACAGCGTCGACAGCGGCGTGCCGAGCTCGTGGGCCGCGCCGGAGGCGAGCAGCCCCATGCGCACGATGTGGTCCTCCTCGGCTGCGCGCTGGCGCAGTGCGGCGAGCCGCGCGTCACGGTGGCGCAGGTTGCGCTCGATGCGGGTGACGAAGGTGACCAGCAGCGCGGCGTCGAGCACGAAGCAGATCAGCAGGCCGCGGATGTAGGGGCTGGCGAGACCGCCCCCGGGGTCGAGCGGGATCGGCAACGGGCGGTGCAGGCTGGTGAGGGCGACGACGCAGCCTCCGGTGATCGACACCAGCGTCCAGATCGACGCCGTCTCCAGCAGCACGGCTCCCAGGATCACCTGCAGCAGGAACAGGAAGACGAAGGGGTTGCCGGTCCCACCGCTCAGAGAGAGCTGGACCGTCAGCGCGCCGACGTCGACCAGCAGCGCGACGAAGAGCTCGCGGTCGGACACCCGCTGGCGCGATCGCCAGCGAGCCTGACTCGCGACGTTGAACGCGACCAGGCAGGCCAGCGTCGCCGCCATCTGCTCCAGCGGCAGCCGGATCCCGAAGCCGAAGTGCACGACCGCGATCGTCGCCACCTGGCCCACCACCGCGATCCAGCGCAGCTGGATCAGCTGCTGCATGTTGTTCAGGCCGGTCGAGGTGTCGACGATCGCGGCGCGAGCGCCGGTCGTCGCCGCGTCAAGCTTGCGGCGCATCGCGCTCTCCTGCGGGGACGGCTGCTGCGCCGCGGCGGCGGCGAGCGTCGTGCACCACCCACAGTGCCGCGCCGGCAACCATGAACGCCAGCGCGAACCAGGTCAGTGCGTACACGAGGTGGTTGTTGGCAAAGCGGATCACCGTGAGCCCGCCGACCGGCCCGTCGCCGTCCGGCACCGGCGCGGCGCCGGCGTCCGCGTCGACGAAATAGGGCGCAATCTGGCCCAGGCCGTGGGCGCGAGCGATGCCGGCCACGTCGCGCGAGGTCCAACGGTCGGCCGCAGGGTCGTTGCGGCGCAGGAAACCGCCGCCCGGTTCGCTCAGCCGCAGCAGTCCGGTCACGACGATCTCGTCGCCCGCAACCGCCGCCGGCGCGCGCCAGCCGGACGGCACGAAGCCGCGGTTCACCAGCACCACGCTGCCATCGGCCTGCCGCAGCGGCGTCAGCAGCCAGTGACCCGCGCCGAGCACGGTGACCGCCTGCACGCGCGTGGCCTGCGCGTGCAGATAGCGTCCGGCGAGCCGGACGCGGCGGTACTCGTCGGTGGCCTCGGTGACCTCGGGCCAGCGTGCGCGCTCGGGCGCCGCGACCGGCGCCGCGTGCACGCGCTGCTCGACGCGCTCGATCAGGTCGAGCTTCCAGGCGCGCCGCTGGAGCTGCCAGCCGCCGAGCGCGGTGAACACGACGAAGGCCGCCAGGGCCGCGGCCGCGACAACCAGGCGCACGTGCGTCGATCGGCCGGCGTCGGGCGCGGCAGCGTGCCGGCCCGCCGGGCTCAAGGCATGTTGCGCACTTCGTGCATCGACGCCGGCATCATGTTGTGGTTGAGGTGGTACATCACCCACAGCGAGCCGCTCAGCGTGATCACGACGAGCACGAGCGTGAAGATCAAGGCCAGGATCGTCCATCCGCCTTCGGACTTTGCGTTCATGTGCAGGAAGTAGACCATGTGGACGACGATCTGCACCGCGGCGAAGCCGAGGATGACGAGGGCCGTGAGGCCCGACGAGGCGATCACCTTGCCCATCACCAGCCAGAACGGGATCGCGGTCAGCACCAGCGACAGCATGAATCCGATGACATAGCCTTCAGCGAGCCGTGGCCGGCCTCGTCGCCCTCATGGCCGTCGTGGTGGTGCGTATCGACCGGCGCGCTCATGGCAGCACTCCCATCAGGTAGACGAAGGTGAAGACGCCGATCCAGACGACGTCGAGGAAGTGCCAGAACATCGACAGGCACATCAGGCGGCGCCGGTTCTCCGCGACCAGGCCGTGGCGACCGACCTGGACCATCAGCGTGACCAGCCACACCACGCCGAAGCTCACGTGCAGCCCGTGCGTGCCGACCAACGTGAAGAACGAGGACAGGAAGGCACTGCGCTGCGGCACCGCGCCCTCGTGGATCAGGTGCGCGAACTCGTAGAGCTCCAGGCCGATGAAGCCCGCGCCGAACAGTCCGGTGATCGCGAGCCACAGCAATGTCGCGCCCTGGCGGCGGCGCTGCATCTCGATCATCGCGAAGCCGTAGGTGATCGAGGACAGCAGCAGCAGCGAGGTGTTGATCGCGACCAGCTTCAGGTCGAACAACTCCGCGCCGCTCGGGCCGCCGGCATAGCTGCGGCCCAGCACGCCGTGCACCGCGAACAGGCAGGCGAAGATGAGGCAGTCGCTCATCAGGTAGAGCCAGAAGCCGAGCAGCGTGCCGTTCTCGACATGGTGCTCACCGACGACGTGGAAGCGCGGCGTGGCCGTCGCGCCGGCGGTGCCCGGCAGCGCCGGGGCGAGGGTGGCGGTATCAGACATGGGCGGCAGCGAGCAGGCGGGTGCGGGCTCCCTCGACGCGGGTCACCTCGTCGGCCGGGATGTGGAAGTCGCGGTGGTAATTGAAGGTGTGCACGATCACCGCCACCATCAGCACGGCGAAGGCGACACCGGCCAGCAGCCACATGTGCCAGACCAGCGCGAACGCGCAGACCGCCGCGATCGCCGAGATCACGAAGCCGGCGCCGGTGTTCTTCGGCATGTGGATCGCGGTGTAGCCGTTGAGCGGTCGTGCGTAGCCGCGCGACTTCATGTCGTGCCAGGCGTCGTTGTCGTGCACGATCGGCGTGAACGCGAAGTTGTAGGCCGGCGGGGGCGAGGCGGTCGACCACTCCAGCGTGCGGCCGTCCCAGGGGTCGCCCGTCATGTCGCGCAGCGCGTGGCGGCGACGGAAGCTCACCACCAGCTGGATCAGGAAGCAGGCGATGCCCAGCGCGATCAGCACCGCGCCGAAGGCGGCGATCTGGAACCAGATCTGCAGCGAGCTGTCCTCGAAGTGGCTGACGCGGCGCGTCACGCCCATCAGACCCAGCACGTACAGCGGCATGAAGGCGAGGTAGAAGCCGCTCAGCCAGAACCAGAACGAGCACTTGCCCCAGAACGGATCGAGCTTGTAGCCGAAGGCCTTGGGATACCAGTAGGTGATGCCGGCCAGCAGGCCGAACAGCACGCCACCGATGATCACGTTGTGGAAGTGCGCGATCAGGAACAGGCTGTTGTGCAGCACGAAGTCGGCCGGTGGCACCGCGAGCAGCACGCCGGTCATGCCGCCGATCACGAAGGTGACCATGAAACCCACGGTCCACAGCATCGGCACCTCGAAGCGGATGCGGCCGCGGTACATCGTGAACAGCCAGTTGAAGATCTTCGCGCCGGTCGGGATCGAGATGATCATCGTCGTGATCCCGAAGAAGGAGTTGACGCTGGCGCCCGAGCCCATCGTGAAGAAGTGGTGCAGCCAGACCAGGTAGGACAGGATCGTGATGACCACCGTCGCGTAGACCATCGAGCGTAGCCGAAGAGGCGCTTGCCGGAGAAGGTGGACACCACCTCGGAGAAGATGCCGAACACCGGCAGCACCAGGATGTAGACCTCGGGGTGGCCCCAGATCCAGATGAGGTTCACGTACATCATCGCGTTGCCGCCGAGGTCGTTCGTGAAGAAGTTCGTGCCGACGTAGCGGTCCAGCGAGAGCAGCGCCAGCACGGCGGTCAGCACCGGGAAGGCCGCGACGATCAGCACGTTGGTGCACAGCGCGGTCCAGGTGAAGACCGGCATCTTCATCAGCGTCATGCCCGGCGCACGCATCTTGACGATGGTGGCGATCAGGTTCACGCCGGAGAGCAGGGTGCCGACCCCGGCGATCTGCAGCGACCAGATGTAGTAGTCGACCCCCACGTCGGGGCTGAAGGCGATGCCCGACAGCGGCGGGTAGGCCAGCCAGCCGGTCTTGGCGAACTCGCCGACGAACAGCGACACCATCAGCAGGCCGGCGCCGAAGGTCGTCATCCAGAAGCTGAAGTTGTTCAGGAACGGGAAGGCCACGTCGCGGGCGCCGATCTGCAGCGGCACGACGAAGTTCATCAACCCGGTGACCAGCGGCATGGCCACGAAGAAGATCATGATCACGCCGTGGGCCGTGAAGATCTGGTCGTAGTGGTGCGGCGGCAGGTAGCCCAGGTTGTCGCCGAAGGCGATGGCCTGCTGGGCCCGCATCATCAGGCGTCGGCGAAGCCGCGCAGCAGCATCACCAGGCCCAGGATGATGTACATGATCCCGATCTTCTTGTGGTCGATGCTGGTGATCCAGTCACGCCACAGCGTTCCCCAGGCGCGGAAGCAGGTCAGCGCGCCGAGGACCGCGATGCCGCCCAGCACCACCATCGCGAAGGTCGCGAGCAGGATGGGCTCGTGCAGCGGGATGGCGTCCCAGGTCAGGCGGCCGAACAGGAGCTTCGTCGTATCGGGATGGTCGAACATCGTGGGTGCGGGGCCAGGGGGATCGGTCGGCGAGGCGGCGGGGCGCGGGCCGGCTCAGGGGGTCGCGACGAACGCGGGACGCGTGGCGGCGTCGGTGGCGACGAGTGGTGCATCGGCATCGGCCACGGTGCAGACCGCGTCCGGGCCGTTCGGCAGCGCGTTCGCGCCGGCGCCGCGGCGCGCGTCCAGGGCCATGATCTGCTTCATGCACAGCGTGCCGGGCTCGACGCAGCGGTCGACGATGGCGTCATAGAGGTCGGGGGCGACGCGGGCGTAGCGGCGCGCCGGTTCGCGCTCGCTGGGCTTCTCGAGCTGAAGGTAGGCGGTGCGGTCGAGCGTGCCCCGGCCCGCGCGGGTGGCGTCGACCCAGCGATGGAAATCCTGCGGCGCCATGCCGCGGAAGGTGAAGCGCATGCCGGAGAAGCCCGCGCCGCTGTAGTTGGCCGAGAAGCCTTCATAGTCGCCCACCCGGTTGATCACCGCGTGCAGCTTGGTCTCCATGCCGGGCATCGCGTAGATCTGGCCGGCCAGCGCGGGGATGTAGAACGAATTCATCACCGATGACGAGGTGATCTTGAAGCGGATCGGCACGTCGACCGGCGCGGCCAGTTCGTTGACGGTGGCGATGCCCTGCTCGGGGTAGATGAACAACCACTTCCAGTCGAGCGCCACCACCTCGACGGTCAGCGTCGGCGTGTCCGGCGCGACCGGGCGCTGCGCGTCGATGCGCTGCAGCGGACGGTAGGGATCCAGCGTGTGGGTGCTGATCCAGGTCACGGCACCGAGGGCGATGATGATCAGCAGCGGCGCGGCCCAGATCACCAGCTCGAGCTGGGTGGAGTGGTCCCAGTCGGGGGCGTAGGTGGCCGCCTTGTTCGATGCGCGGTAGCGCCAGGCGAACAGCAGCGTCAGCACGATCACCGGCACGATGATCAGCAGCATCAGCACCGTGGAGACCACGATCAGGCGGCCCTGCTGGGCGGCGATGTCGCCGGACGGGTTCAGCAGCACGGTGTCGCAGCCGGCGAGCAGGGCGAGCGGGGCGAGCGCGAGCAGCAGACCGCGGAGTGACTTGAGTGGGCGCATGCGAGGGCGTGAGAGGTTCGGCGCCGCGGACCACGGACGGGGCGGCGCGGGCGCAATGTAGAGGCCCCGGCGCGTGCCGGCGATTGGACGTTTTGTCCTATGGCGGCCGGCGCCGCGCCATGCGAACCTGCGTCACCGTCCCGTCAAGCCGCCGTCCCGGGTCGCCCGGAGGCCGTCCGTCCGATGTCCAGCTTCAGCCACGCCCAGCCCCATCTGCCGTCGTCCAGCGCCCCCGAGCGCGACGAACGGCAGCGTTCCGCCGACCACCAGAAGGTCGCGCCCGGCGAGATCGCGGTCGGCGTCGTCATCGGTCGGGCCTCCGAGTACTTCGACTTCTTCGTCTACGGCATTGCTCGGTGCTGGTCTTCCCCGCGCTGTTCTTTCCTTTTGCCGACCGACTGCAGGGCACGCTGTACGCCTTCGTCGTGTTCTCGTTCGCCTTCGTCGCGCGGCCGCTCGGCACCGTGCTGTCGATGGCCATCCAGCGGCGCTGGAGCCGCGGCACCAAGCTCACGGTGGCGCTGTTCCTGCTGGGCACCTCGACCGCCGGCATCGCCTTCCTGCCCGGCTACCAGACGCTGGGCGCGGCCTCGATCGTGCTGCTGGCGCTGTTCCGCATCGGCCAGGGCGTGGCGCTGGGCGGGTCCTGGGATGGGCTGCCCTCGCTGCTGGCGCTCAATGCCCCGCCCGAGCGTCGCGGCTGGTACGCCATGCTCGGACAGCTCGGCGCGCCACTGGGCTTCATGCTCGCCAGCGGCCTGTTCGCCTACCTGGTGGCGAGCCTGTCGACCGCCGACTTCCTGGCCTGGGGCTGGCGCTACCCGTTCTTCGTGGCCTTCGCGATCAACGTGGTGGCGCTGTTCGCGCGGCTGCGGCTGGTCGTCACCCACGAGTACGAACGCCTGCTCGACGAGCGCGAACTCGAGCCCATCGGCGTGCGCGAACTGGTCCGCAGCGAGGGCCACAACCTGGTGATCGGGGCCTTCGCGGCGCTCGCCAGCTACGCGCTGTTCCATCTGGTGACCGTGTTTCCGCTGTCGTGGGTCACGCTCTACTCGCAGCAGCCGGTGGCCGGCTTCCTGACCATCCAGATCTTCGGCGCCGCACTGGCGGCCGGTGGCATCGTCGCCTCGGGCTGGATCGCCGACCGCATCGGTCGGCGCAGCACGCTGGGCGCTTCGGCGGTGCTGATCGGCATGTTCAGCGGCTTCGCGCCCACGCTGCTGGGCGGTGGCCCGCTGGGCCAGGACGTGTTCATGCTGATCGGCTTCGCGCTGCTGGGGCTGTCCTACGGCCAGGCGGCTGGCGCGGTGACCTCGAACTTCTCGTCGAAGTACCGCTACACCGGCGCCGCGCTGACCGCCGACCTGGCCTGGCTGATCGGCGCGGCCTTCGCGCCGCTGGTCGCGCTGGGGCTGTCGGCCCACTTCGGACTGGCCTACGTCAGCATCTACCTGCTGTCGGGCGCGGCCTGCACGCTGGCCGCATTGAGCCTCAACCGCGCGCTGGGCCCTCGCGACTGAGCCTGCGCCGGCGTCCGGCGCGCTCGCTTTCCTCCATCGACGGTGGCCCGATCGGCCGCCGCCCGCAGCACAATGCAGCCCATGCCGGTCCCGGGGCGGGCCGGTGACCGATCTCATCGTGCGAGGAGAAGACCCCGATGGAGTACGTTCCGCTCGGCCGGACCGGGCTGAAGGTGTCCCGGCTGTGCCTGGGCTGCATGACGTATGGCGTGCCGGAGCGTGGCACCCACCCCTGGACGCTGGACGAGGCGCAGAGCCGCCCCCTGATCCGGCGCTCGCTCGACCTGGGCATCAACTTCTTCGACACCGCCAACAGCTACTCCGACGGCACGTCGGAAGAGATCGTCGGCCGTGCCCTGCGCGAGCTGGCCCGGCGCGATGAGATCGTGCTCGCCACCAAGGTGTACTTCCCGTCGCGGCAGGCCCCCAACGTCGGCGGTCTGTCGCGCAAGGCCATCCTGGCGGAGATCGACAACAGCCTGCGCCGGCTGGGCACCGACTACGTGGATCTGTACCAGATCCATCGCTGGGACTACGGCACGCCGATCGAGGAGACGCTGGAGGCGCTGCACGACGTGGTGAAGGCCGGCAAGGCGCGCTACATCGGCGCGTCGTCGATGTACGCATGGCAGTTCGCCAAGGCCCTGCACACCGCCGAGCGCCACGGCTGGACGCGCTTCGTGACGATGCAGAACCACCTCAACCTGATCCATCGCGAGGAGGAGCGCGAGATGCTGCCGCTGTGCCGCGACGCCGGCATCGGCGTGCTGCCGTGGAGCCCGCTGGCGCGCGGCCGTCTCACCCGCGACTGGACCGAAGCAGCGGGCGCATGGCGACCGACGAGGTCGGCAAGCGGCTCTACCTCGAGCGCACGGCCGAGTCGGACCGGCAGGTGGTCGAGGCGGTGGCCCGGGTGGCCACGGCCCGCGGCGTGCCGCGGGCACAGGTGGCGCTGGCCTGGGTGGCGCAGCAGGCCGGCGTGACCGCACCGATCGTCGGCGCGTCGAAGCTGCAGCACCTGGACGATGCGGTCGCGGCGCTGTCGCTGCGCCTCACGCCCGAAGAGCTGCAGGCGCTGCAGGCCCCGTACATTCCGCATGCGATCGCCGGCTTCGAGTGAGCGGCGATCCGGACCACGGCGGAGAACAGGAGAGAACGGCGCATGCGCATCGTGTTCGGGGCACTGGGACTGCTGGTCGCGCTGGCGATCGTGGGTTCGCTGGTGAAGCGGCAGCTGCAGGCCGTCGGCGCGCCGGTGCGGCCCGAGGCGGCCAGTGCCGCCGGCGTGGCGCTGCCGGCCGGCACGGGCACGCCGCTCAGCAGTCGCAGCAGTTGCAGCGCCGCGTCGCCGACGACGTGAACCGGCTGATGCAGCAGGTCCCGGCCCGCGTCGAGGGCGCCAACCCGTGAGGCCCGCTGCATGAGCGATTCCGCCGAACAGGCGCGCAAGGACGAGGCCGCGATGCGGCTCGCGCTCGACCAGGCGCAGAACGCCTGGCTGGTGGGCGAGGTGCCGGTCGGTGCGGTGATCGTGCGAGAGGTCGACGGTGTGCACCAGGTCGTGGCGACCGGCTACAACCGCCCGATCACCACCCACGACCCGACCGCGCACGCGAGATCGTCGCGCTGCGCCACGCCACGCAGCTGCTCGGCAATTACCGCCTGCCGGACTGCGAGCTGTACGTGACGCTGGAGCCCTGCGCGATGTGCGCGATGGCGCTGGTACACGCGCGCTTCAAGCGCGTGGTGTACGCCGCCGCCGACCCCAAGACCGGCGCGGCCGGTTCGGTGATCGACCTGTTCGCGCAGCGGCAGCTGAACCACCACACCGCGGTGCAGGGCGGCGTGCTGGCCGACACCTGCGGCCAATTGCTGCGCGAGTTCTTCGCCGAGCGGCGTGCGCAGGCGCGCCGCGAACGCAACGAGTCGTCCGCCGCTCCGGCAGCGCCGGCCGCGGGCGCCCCTGAAACCGACTACAACATCGTCGAGGTGATCGAGATGCAAGACACGATGCCTGGCGACCTGACGGACCTTTGATGCACGCCCCCCACTCGCACGACCACGATGGTCACGACCACGACCATGAGGCACCGGCACGCAGCCTGACGATCCACTCGCCGTCGGGCGTGGTGGCGCAGGGCGCGGCGCTCACCCGGGCGCAACGCCACCTGCGCCGGCTCGGCTTCGACGCCCACGTCGACGACTCGGCGCGCGCCCGCTCGCAGCGTTTCGCCGGCGATGACGACACGCGCCTCGCGGCGCTGCACCGCGTGGCGCGCGACGGCCGCGACATCGCGCTCGCCTCGCGCGGCGGCTACGGCCTCACGCGCCTGCTCGACCGCATCGACTACCCGCTGATCGCGCAGTCCATCGACGCCGGCAAGCGCTGGGTCGGCTACAGCGACCAGACCGCCTTCCAGCTCGCGGTGCTGGCCCACACGCAGCGCCCCACCTGGGCCGGCCCGCTGGCCTGCGACGACTTCGGCCGCACGCCGGAGCAGGGCGGCGTCGACGACATCACCGAGGCCTGCTTCGCCGAGGCGATGCGAGGCGAACTGGAGGCCATCGGCTTCCGCACCGAGGTCGGCTTCGACGGCCTGCAGGCGCGCGGCACGCTGTGGGGCGGCAACCTGTGCGTGCTGCTGTCGCTGCTGGGCACGCCGCACTGGCCGCGCGTCAAGGGCGGCATCCTGTTCCTCGAGGACGTGAACGAGCATCCCTACCGCATCGAGCGCAGCCTGCTGCAGCTGCAGCAGGCCGGCGTGCTGGATGCGCAGAAGGCGGTGGTGCTGGGCGGCTTCACCGACTACCGCAAGTCGCCGCTGGACCGCGGCTACACGCTCAGGAGTGCCGTCGAGCACCTGCGCGGCACGACGCGCACGCCGATCCTGACCGGGTTGCCGTTCGGCCACGTGCCGACCAAGGTCTGCCTGCCGGTCGGGCGTCGGGCCACGCTGGTCGTCGAGGGCCGCGACGCGATGATCGGCTGGGCCTGAGGCGCGGCGCGCGGACCCCCCGCTCGCTACCATCGGGCCTGCCGCCTCCGCTCCGAGCCTGATCCGCCGCCCACCGTGTCGTCGCCGTCGAGTCGCTTCCTCCCCGCGCTGTCCCGGCGGCTGGCGTTGCTGCTGTGCGGCGCGGCCCTCGTGGCCGGCTGCAACAACAGCCCGCTGCCGGCCGGCGAGGCGGCCACCAACACGCTGTTCACCGGCTTCCAGGAGAAATCGCCGCGCCACCTGGACCCGACCGCGTCGTACTCGAACGACGAGACCAAGATCACCTACCAGGTCTACGAGCCGCTCTACGGCTACCACTACCTGAAGCGGCCCTATCAGCTGGTGCCCAAGGTCGCGGTGGCCGTCGTCGCCCCGAAATACTTCGACAAAGCCGGCCAGCCGCTGCCCGACGACGCGCCGGGCGAGCAGGTTGCACTCAGCGTCTACGAGGTGCCGCTGAAGCACGGCGTGCGCTACGCACCGCACCCGGCCTTCGCGAAGGACGGCCAGGGCCGCTACCGCTACCACACCGACCATGCGCTGACGCGTGCCGAACTCGGCGATCGCCACTCGCCGCTGGATTTCGAGCACCAGGGCACGCGCGAGCTGGTGGCCGACGACTTCGTCTATGCCATCAAGCGCCATGCCAGCACCCGGGTGCAGGCGCCGGTGTTCTCGGTGTTCTCGGCTTATGTGCTGGGGCTCAAGGACTACGGCGCGCTGCTGCACGCCGAGGACCGCAAGCTGCTCGCCGGCCTGCCCGCGTCGGCGCTCGACAAGCCCTTCCTTGACCTGCGCAGGTTCCCGCTGGCCGGCGCGGAGGCGCCGGACCCGCACACGCTGCGCATCCGCATCCTCGGCAAGTACCCGCAGTGGCCGTACTGGATGGCGATGACCTTCCTTGCCCCCATCCCCTGGGAGGCCGATGCCTTCTATGCCCAGCCCGGCATGGCGGGCCAGGGCATGAGCCTGGAGACCTGGCCGGTCGGCACCGGACCGTACATGGCCACGGTCTACGAGCAGGACCGCCGCCACGTGCTGGAGCGCAACCCGAACTACCGGCAGGACGACCTGTATCCCTGCGAGGGCGCGCCGGACGATACGCCCGAGCTGCTGGCCGACTGCGGCCAACGCATGCCCTTCGTCGACCGCCTCGTGTTCCGTGCCGAGAAGGAGAAGGTGCCGATCAAGTCGAAGTTCATCCAGGGCTATTCCGACGTGCCGGAGATCGAGCGCCCCGAGTGGGGCATCGAGTTCCATGCCGACGCCGACGACTCCGAGGCGACGCGGCGGCTGTTCGCCGAGCGCGGCTTCCGCTTCCCGCGCGCGGTCGACGTGTCGAACTGGTACGTCGGCTTCAACTGGCTGGATCCGGTGATCGGCAAGGGCGACACGCCGGAGCAGCAGGTGAAGAACCGCAAGCTGCGGCAGGCGCTGTCGATCGCGATCGACTGGGAGGAGTACGTGCGCGTGTTTCCGAACAAGGGCGGCGAGCCGGCCCACGGCCCGCTGCCGGCCGGCATGTTCGGCTCGCGCCACGGCACGCCGGCCGGCTTCAACCCGGTCACGCATGTGCAGGTGAACGGCGAGATCAAGCGGCGACCGCTCGCCGATGCCGAGCGCCTGATCGCCGAGGCCGGCTATCCGGGCGGTCGCGACGCGACGAGCGGTCGGCCGCTGGTGCTGAACTACGACTACCAGCGCATCCCGACGCCCGAGCTCAAGGCCGAGATGGACTGGATGGTCAAGCAGTTCGCGAAGCTCGGCGTCACGCTGGAGATCCGCGCGACCGACTACAACCAGTTCCAGGACAAGATGCGCAAGGGTCGGCAGCAGGTGTTCTGGTGGGGCTGGCTGGCCGATTACCCGGACGCCGAGAACTTCCTGTTCCTGCTCTACGGCCCGAACGCCAAGGCCGGCAATGACGGCGAGAACGCCGCCAACTACGCCAACGCCGAGTACGACCGGCGCTACGAGCGCCTGCGCCTGCTCGACGACGGGCCGCAGAAGCAGCAGCTGATCGACGAGATGGTGGCCCTGCTGCGCGAGGACGCGCCCTGGACCTTCGGCTTCTTCCCGTACTCGGCCAGCGCCTTCCAGCCCTGGGTGCACAACGGCAAGCCCGGCGTGATGGTGCGCGACATGGCGCGCTACTACCGGGTCGACCCGGCGCTGCGCGTCGCGAAGCAGGCCGAGTGGAACCGGCCGCAGTGGTGGCCGCTGGGGTTGATGGCGCTGGCCGCGCTTGCCGTGGCATGGCTGGCGCGCCGGGTGTTCATGGCCCGCGAGCGCAGCACCGCGCGAGGCCGCGGGGCCACCGGCGCGCGCGCGGGGGAGGGCGCCGGAGCATGACCGCCTACGCACTGCGCCGTCTGGGCTATGGGCTGCTGGTCCTGCTCGGCGTCAACCTGTTCACCTTCTTCCTGTTCTTCACCGTCAACACGCCGGACGACATGGCGCGGCTCAACATCGGCGGCAAGCGCGTCACCGCCGAGCAGGTCGACAAGTGGAAGGCCGAGCGCGGCTACGACAAGCCGCTGTACTGGAACGCCGCGGAAACCGGCACCCGGCAGGCCACGAACACCATCTTCTGGGAGCGCTCGGTCAGCCTGTTCGCGCTCGACTTCGGCCGCGCCGACGCCGAGTCGGCCGGCGACATCGGCACGCAGATCAAGAGCCGCATGGCGGCGAGCCTGCAGCTCGCGCTGCCGCTGTTCATCCTGCAGGTGATCGTGAGCACGCTGTTCGCGCTGCTGCTGGTGTTCTTCAGCCATTCGCGGCTCGACTTCTGGGGCGTCGTGCTGTGCGTGGTGATGCTGTCGATCTCCAGCCTGTTCTACATCATCGTCGGGCAGTACCTGTTCTCGCGCGTGTTCCGGTTGGTGCCGATCTCGGGCTACTCGCCCGGCTGGGACGCCTGGCGCTTCCTGGTGCTGCCGGTGTGCCTGTCGCTGCTGTCGCGCCTGGGCAGCGAGGCGCGGCTCTACCGCGCGATGTTCCTCGAGGAACTCAACAAGGACTATGTGCGCACCGCCAAGGCCAAGGGCCTGGCCGAGCACGTGGTGCTGCTGCGTCACGTGCTGCGCAACGCGCTGCTGCCCATCATGACCAGCGCCGGTGCCTACCTGCTACGTCTTCCTCGGCAGCCTGGTGTTCGAGCGCTTCTTCGACATCCCGGGCCTCGGCGCCTACGTGATCGACGCCATCAGCGGCCAGGACTTCGCGATCGTTCGCAGCATGGTGTTCGTGGGCTCGGTGCTCTACATCGCGTCCTATGTGCTGATCGACATCCTCTACACCTGGGCCGACCCCCGGGTGCGGCTGGGCTGAGGGAGCGAACGGCATGCCCCGACTCGTCTTCCTCTGGACCGACGCGGTGATGCTGCTCCTGGTGCTGGGCGTGACGCTGTACGCCTGGTGGATATGGCGCAATCCGGAGGCGCGGCGGCCCTGGCGCAAGGCCTTCCGCGAGGCGCCGGCGCTGTGTTCCGCGCTGGTGCTTCTGGCCTTCGGGACGGTGGCGCTGCTCGATTCGCTGCACTTCCGCCGCGCCCTGCCGGCAGGCGAGGGGCAGGTGCAGGCCTACAGTCCTCGCGCGGAATCGGTGCTCGATGCGCTGCTGGCGCGCCAGTTCGAGATGCGCGAGGCCACCTACTCGCGGCCGCTGGCCTGGCAGGGCTTCGCGAAGCAGAGCCTGCAGGTGGGCGGCAGCACCGAGCGCGGCTACCCGCGGCTGCAGCATGCCGGCGCCCACCTCCAGGACCCAGCCACGCAATGGGCCGCCGACGTGACGCGGCGCGCGCTGGCCGGGCTGGCCG
>NZ_AZSN01000076.1:0-18534 GCF_000576225.1 Methylibium sp. T29-B
GGCCCAGCGCGGTGCGCGCGGCGGGGCTGGCGTCCTGCAACTGGGCCAGCACCGTGGCGGGCGGCACGGCCCACGGCAGATCGAGCGGCGCGAGCGCGCCGAACAGCGCCGCGAACAGGCGGTTGGCGTCGTTGTCCTCGGCATCGAGCGAGACCCACACCACCTGCGCGCCGGACGCGGCCGTCGCCAGCGCCGCGGCCAGCTGCACCAGCAGCGTGGTCTTGCCGAAGCCGGCCGGCGCCTGCACCAGCACCAGCCGGGCGTCGGCCGCCTGCTCCAGCACCGGCGCCAGCAGCGTCGGGCGCGGCACCAGGTCGCGCCGTGCGCGCGGGATGCGGTGCTTGCTGGAATGGGGGGCAGCGGAGGCGTTGCGGGTGTTGTCCATGGACAGCAGCGACAGCGGCGGCGGCAGCGGCCACCGCAACAGCGCGGAGGGCTGCCCGATTCTAGGAAGCCGGCACGCCGCCGCGGCGCGAAGAGCCATCCGCGTGCGGCGATGGCGCCATGGCTCTCCGGAGCGATGCCGGCGCGGCGGTGGCTCGCAACACTGGCGGCTCCTTCCTTTCCATATTCCTTTGTTCTGACGGACCCCCATCATGCGCACCACCCCACCCCGTTTCGACATCTACGCACCCATCCACAAGGCGCTGCGCCTGTTCATGACCGACACGCTGCAGCGCCTGGGCCGGCTGGACCTGGACGACCCGCAGGACCTGGCGGCCGGCCTGGGCCAGCTGGACACGCTGCTGGACGCCGCGAGCAGCCACCTGCAGCACGAGAACGATTGCATCCACCCGGCCCTCGAGGCGCAGCAAGCCGGCGCCAGCCAGCGCATCGCCGGCGAACACCGCGAGCACCTGGACACCATCGCCACGCTGCGCGCGCACGCCGCCGCGCTGCGTGCCGCGCCCGAGGCCGCGGCGGCACACCGGCTGTACCGCCAGCTGGCCGCCTTCGTGGCCGAGAACTTCGAGCACATGGACATGGAGGAGACCCGCCACAACCAGGCGCTGTGGGCCGGCTACAGCGATGCCGAACTGCAGGCGATCGAGCACCGCATCCTGGCCGGCATCGGCCCCCAGGAGATGAGCCTGTGGCTGCGCTGGCTGATCCTGGCGCTCAACCCTGCGGAGCGCGCGCAGCTGATCGCCGGCCTGCCGCCCGCGGCCCGCGAGCCGGTGCTGGACTCGGCGCGCGCGCTGCTGGACGATGGGGCATGGGGCAAGCTCTGCAGGGCGCTGGGGCGGAAGGTGGCGCCGGGCCTGGTGGAGGCTTGAGGGAACAGCAACACCGCGAACCCATGCGCAGGGATCGAGCAGCGAGTCATTGCTGCAGGGCGACGCGATCTTCGAGTAACCTGAGCGGATGGTTCGTCCTTGAAGCCGTTCGAACGCGACAAGGCCTGCGACTGGCAGCGGACAGGGAGAGCAGTTTGATGGCGCACTTTCGACCCCTCGTCATCGCGCTCGCTGCAGCGCCTCTGCTCGCAGTGATGCCTGCCACGGCGCATTCTCCTCAGGCGCCTGCCGCGCCGGTGGCGGCAGACGCCAAGGCGGCCCCTGCCGAGGTCCTCTTCCGCAATGTTCGGGTCTTCGACGGCAAGACGGCCCGGTTGACGGCCCCGTCCAATGTGCTGGTCAAGGGCAACAGCATCGCGGCGATCGGCGAAGCTGCTGCGTCCTCCACCGCCACCGTGATCGACGGGGGAGGCCGCACGCTGATGCCCGGCCTGATCGATGCGCACTGGCACTCCATGATGGCGGCGATCCCGCTGAAGGACGGGTTGTCGGCACACCCGGGGTTCATCAACATCGTGGCGGCGGGAGCGGCCAAAGACACGCTGATGCGCGGCTTCACCAGCGTGCGTGATCTCGCAGGGCCTGCCTGGGGCTTGAAGCGCGCCATCGACGAGGGCGTGACGCCGGGCCCGCGCATCTGGCCTTCGGGCGCGATGATCTCGCAGACCAGCGGCCATGCGGACTATCGCGCGTTCAGCGACCTGCCGCGCTCTCCATCGTCGCCACCGCATTCAACCGAGGTGATGGGTGCGGCGCGGATCGCCGACGGACCGGACGAGGTGCGTCGCGCCGTGCGCGAGCAGTTGATGATGGGCGCCAGCCAGATCAAGCTGGCGGCCGGCGGCGGGGTGTCCTCCAATTTCGATCCCCTGGATGTGGCGCAATACGGCGAGGAAGAGTTCCGTGCCGCCGTGGAATCGGCGGAGAACTGGGGCACCTACGTCGGCGTGCATGCATACACGCCGCGTGCGATCCAAGCGGCGATCAAGGCCGGTGTCCGCGTCATCGACCATGGCCAGCTGATGGACGATGCCTCCGCCAAGCTCATGGCAGAGAAGGGCGTGTGGTTGTCCATGCAGCCCTTCCTCGACGACGAGGACGCGAACCCTTTCCCGGAAGGTTCGGCGAACCGGGAGAAGCAGCTGGAGATGACCCGCGGGACCGACTCGGCCTATGCGCTGGCCAAGAAGTACCGGCTGAAGACGGCCTGGGGCACCGACACGCTGTTCGACGCCAAGCTGGCGGCGCGGCAGGGTGCGCAACTGGCGAAGATGGTGCGTTGGTACACGCCGGGCGAGGTGCTGGTGATGGCGACGGGCACCAACGCCGAACTGCTGGCGCTGTCGGGCAAGCGCGCCCCCTACAAGGGCCGCCTCGGCGTGGTGGAAGTGGGTGCGCTCGCCGACCTGCTGCTCGTCGATGGCGATCCGATGGCCGACATCAATCTCCTTGCCGATCCGGAACGGCGACTGCTGGTCATCATGAAAGACGGCAAGCTGTACAAGAACCGCCTGACCCACTGAACAAGGGGCTTGGCGGCGGGCTCCAGCACCTGCCACCGCTTCGCCGATGGTTTCCGGTGCAGCCCCGAGCACACATCCGAGGAGTCAGCGTGACCGGTCAGGCGCCGCAGGGCTGGAAAAGGGCCTTCTCCATCGAAGTGCGTCACGCCGGCTTCGATGAGGCGGGGGCCTCCGTGCCCGTCGCGTGGCAACTGGTGGAGCCGCCTCCGGCACGGCTTTCAGCGTTGGGGCTGATCTGCCGCGCTGAGCACCAGGGACTGTCTGTCTTCGGGTCCGAGGGTTCGGGCGGCGACACCACGGTCGACCTGCTGTTTCAACTCACCGCGACGGACCCCGCGTTCTTCGCGTACACCGACATCGACCGCGCGGACGGGGACTCCACGCTGTGGTTCGACAGCACCACGGCTCCTACCCCAGACGGCGGCAGCGGCAGCACTCGCAGGCTGCATGAGGGCGCGACCGTCTCCGCGGCCGACCGGGCCGCACGGGACGCGCTGCCCCTGCAGCGCTCGATCACGCAGCACGTCCCGAGTTCGCTCCTCGGCTACGTGCGCATCCGGTGGTCGTCGGCCGACTCGCCAGGGACGGCCTGGTTCATCGCCTTCGATGCCCGCGCGGTCGTCTGGAGGTATTCGGTGCATGGCGCTGCGGGCCGCGCCCTCTTCATCCGCGACGCGGAGGGCCAGGTCGATTTCGAGCCGGCCACCGCCACGCTGGCGCCGGGCCCCACCGACACCGTGATCCTGCGCTCCACGGCGGCGATTCCGTTGACGCAACATGCGCTGCGCCACTTCCAGCTCATGGAGGTGACTCCTCACGGTGAGCGGTTGCTGATCCATCGTCTGCCCGCCCCATCGCCGAGCGCCTTGGTCAAGGAAACGGTGAATGGCCGTGTGCTCACGGTGGCCGAGATCGATGTCGATCTCTGAGGGCGAGCGTGCGATTGCCGGGCAGCGATGTGGATGAAGGCTTGGAGACCTCGGGACAGGCAGAAATCTGATCGACGGGCGCTGCGGACGAGGACAGCCTTCCCGCGAACCACAGTCGATTGGCCGCGCGACTACAGACTCACCGCGACTTCAGCCCGAAGGGCCGCTTCCTGGTGCGGCCGCGAATTGGCACTCGCGGCCAGTTCCTGCCGCTCGTGTCCGACTGCTTTGGCTGAATCTGGCCCACAGTGCAATGGACGACGACGCCGCCGAGGCGCGCGGGCGTCCCGCGCTTGTCATCGGTGGCTGTTCGCTGGGCCCGTCGCTTCAATGGCAACGTGGTCGACGCCTTTCCGCGAGAACCGCGATGCCGCGCGCCGATAGTCGGCCGTCATTTGCGGCGTCATCAACTCGAGCATCACCGTGTTCTCGATCCAGAACTCGATGACGTGGTTCGTGCCGCGCGACAGCTGGACGGCGCGCCAGCCCTCGCGACTCGCCAGCGCAAAGATCCCGGTCGCGTCGAGCGCCACCGACACTGCGGCATGGGTCGCGACGTAGGGTGACGCGTCGGAGACATGACGAAAGTTCGCCTGACCCTGGCCCGCATCGGGGAACATCTCGGTGCCGACGGGATACACCTCGATGGCGGTGCCGTGCTCGTCGCCCGCCCAGGCGATGAACGAATCACGGTAGGGACCGAAGCCGGTGAGCGTGCCGCCGAACATCTCGGTCAGCACCGAGGCCACGTGCCTCGGGTCGCGGGCGGGCAAAGACAGGTGGTGAATCATTGGGCCCCCAGCGGATCGGCGACGGCCTGCGGCGCCGGCAGAAAGACCGGCTCCCACGCATCCTGCAACCGGCTGGCGACGGCCGGGTCGTCGTTCATCACCGGGCCGAGCAGCGCGAACAGCGACTCACCGTGCAGCGGCAGCGCGTCCCATCCCGCGGCAAGTGCGCGGCCGGCCTCGTCGCCGAAGAGATGCCAGACCAGCGCCATCGTGCTCGGGTGGACCGTGCCCGCACCGCCCGAGGAGAAGATCCGGTTCTCCGCGTCGATCTTCCACGCCCTGCGCGGCTGGACGACGCGGGTGCCTTCGGCCGGCAGCCTGCGCGACAGGGTGGCCGGCGAGGTGACTTCCAGCCCCTGCAGGACGCCGGCGCGGTGCAGCACCGCCATGCCGGCGCAGTTGCCGGCGATCCAGCGGCCCTCGGCGCGATGGGCGCGCAGGAAGTCCAGCAGCATTGGGTTCAGTGACTGCGCGCCGGCGCCGATGCCGCCCGGAATGTAGACCAGGTCGAACCGTTCGTCGGACTCGATCTTCCGGTCGATGTGGACGCGGGTGCCCATCTGCGTGGCGACGCTGCTGCCGCCCTGGAAGCTGCCGAGCACGACGTCGAGCTTTTCGCCACGGTTGGCCATGGTCCATGCCTGGGCCTTGAACAATTCCCACGGAATCAGCAGATCCTGTTCTCCCGCGTTGGGGAATGCCAGGACCAGGATGGAGCGGATCGTCTTCATGATGTTGGGCCTTGTGACCAGAGGATGAATAGGCGCGTGCGCTTGGTCGCGGCGCTCGGCCCGAGATCGGAGCAACGAAGGAGCTGTTCAGTCGCGCGCCGTCGGCTTGGTGCCAGCGGCGGGCTGCAGCAGTTCGCTGAAATCAGCCGCCGCCTTGCGCAAGGCCAGTTGGGCCGGCGCAAGCCGGCTGAAGCGCACCTTCATGTCGGACAAGGGAGTGAAATAGCCCAGCGAAAGTGCCGCCAGTTGCTGGCCGGTGTCGGGTGCAAGGGCCTCGATCTCGACGGCCGCGCCACCGCGGTCGAGTGGTGCAAACAGCAGCAGCGCGGAAACGGCATTGAGGGACGGCGAAACCGTCTCGACGCGCGTGATGGCTGCGCGCAGCACCGCCGGGTGTCCCGTCTGTGCGCGCGGCAGCGTGTGGACACGTTCGAGCAGTGCGCCGCGCAGGTGGCCGAGCAGGGCGCGACGCTCTTCTTCGGTGATGTCGGTCCCCGTGTCGGCGCGCCACTCGATGGCGTCGATGGTCACTCGCGCAGGTCGATGACCATGACTGAACGACTGCTCGCGGAGCCACGGTCGGCATCGGGCGTGAGCGCGGCGTAGCTGCTCAGGAAGTCCGCGCGCGGCGGGACCATCACCGTGCTGCAGGCGCTGGCGGCGGCCACGCAGGCGACCGCGATGGCGTAGCGGACGGCCGTCACGACGCACCCCCGCATTCGAGCTTGCCCATCGATCGGGTAACACAGCGGGCATTGCGCCGCGTTTCGGAGGCGGGCCTGCTTCACCGTCGATGAGCAAGCCGATCTCGCCGCGCGTGAGGCCGATGTCCTTGAGCTGGTCATCGTCGAGCTGCCACAGGATCCTCGCGTCGTCGCGGTTCTGCCGCGCTCGCGCACGGCGTTCCATGAAGCGTTGCAAGGCACCCGTGATCGATTTCCACAAAGCCGACCCGGACCGGGCCACGGCGCCGTGACGACCCCCAGCTGACAGTTCGCTCGGCCGATAGACCAGCCCAGACAACTGCCACGCCAGCCGGCGCCGCACCGCGGACGGCCTCGACACTGTTGACAGCAGCAGGTTGCGCAGTCGGCGCAGGCCGGGGCGGGCGGCGGCCATGCGTGTCAGCCGATCGGTGAATGCGACGATCTGCACGGCCACCGGACGACGTTGCGCGCTGTAGGCGTCCAGCGCGCCCATGTTGCCCGCGAGTGCGGCGACGAGCGCATCGGCCAGCGTCACGGCATCCAGGATGCCGGCATTCATGCCCTGCCCGCCAGCGGGGCTGTGCACGTGCGCAGCGTCACCGGCGAGCAGCACGCGGCCGGCGCAGTAGGTATCGGCGATGCGATGGTGAACACGGAAGCGCGAGCTCCACAGCACTTCGTGGACGACCGCTGGCTCACGCTCGGGGCCGCGGGTGTCCAGCAACGCCTGCAAGAATGCCGCGTCGGCCTTGTCGGGCGCCTCGGCGACCGTGGCGACGATGCGGTGCACGCCGTCGGCCAGTGGAGCGACGACCACCATGCCGGCTGCCGAGAAATAGAGGATCACTTCGTCGCTGGGCACCGCACCACTCAAGCGCACATCGGCCAGAACGAAGGTTTCGCCGTAGCTGCCTCCCGTGAACGGGATGCCCGCCTGTTCACGCACGGCGCTGTGCATCCCGTCGGCACCCACGATGAAGCGCGCCGTCACCCAGCTGCCATCGTCCAGCAGCGCTGTTGCCTTCGCGTCGTCCTGCTTCAGGCCGATCAGCGTGCGCGGGCGCAACACCTGCCCGCCCAGGCCGAGCAGGCGCTCCAGCAGGATGCCTTCGGTGGTCGCCTGCGAGATCATCAGCGTATAGGGATATGCCGTCGGCAGGTCCTCGAACCCGATCGGCACCAGCACGCGGTCGCGATCGCGAATCGTGAAGCGCTTCGCCGGGATGCCGCGTGACACGAGCGTGTCCGTCACGCCCAGCGGTTCGAGCACTTCCAGCGTGCGGGCGTGGACAACCGCGGCGCGCGACGTGTTGGCACCGGCCGCCTGGCGATCGACGAGCAGGGTGCGCACCCCGCGGGTGGCCAGCGCAGTCGCGAGCGTGAGGCCGGTGGGGCCGGCACCGACGATCAGCACGTCGGTGTCGATGCCGGAAGCGGCGGAATTGACGGACGGAGATGCTTGCATGGTGCGGTCCTTCGGTCGGGTGGTGCGTTTGATCGCGGTGACCGAGAGGCTAGGGATAGCGGCCCGGCAAGTCGTGCCGGAGCGGTGTCGAAACGGTGTCGATCCCGTACAGTCCCACCACGCCGATCCCTTCGCGCCATGAACGAATCCCAGCCTCTGCTGATCCGTTTCGGCGACTTCGAACTCGACGAGGCGAACGCCATGCTCAAGCGCCACGAGCAGGCGCTGGATCTGCCGCCGCGGGCGTTCTCGGTGCTGTGCGAGCTGGTGCGGCGCCCCGGGCAACTGGTGACGAAGGACATGCTGCTCGACGCCGTCTGGGGGCATCACCACGTCAGCGAATCGGTGCTGAAGTCGGCCGTGCGGACGTTGCGGGCCGCTTTCGACGACGACGCGAGAGCGCCGAGATTCATCGAGACCGCCTCGCGGCGCGGCTACCGGTTCATCGCGGTGCCCGGCCCCGAGCGGCGTCCCACTTCGGTCGCTCGCTCGAACGACGGTTCGGCCGTGCCGGTCGTGGAAGCGCCGGCAGTCTCCGGGACCTCGGGCGGCACCCGGTTGGTCGGGCGCGGCGCGGCGCTGGATCGGCTGCATGCGGCGTGGGATCGCGCCCGGGCGGGGCAGCACCAGTTGTGCTGGCTGGCCGGCGAGGCCGGGGTCGGCAAGACGACCCTGGTCGACGACTTTGCGGCCTCGCTCGGCCCGGTCGCGTTCGCGCAGGGGCAATGTGTCGAGCAACACGGCCCAAGCGAGCCGTACCTGCCGGTGCTCGAGGCCCTGGCCACGCTGTGTCGCGCCGATCCCGCGCTGGCCACTTTGCTGCGCAGCGTCGCACCGACCTGGCTGCTGCAGCTGCCGTGGCTGTGCAGCGAGGCCGAGCGCGACAGCCTGCGCCGTGAACTGGCCGGCACGAGCCAGGCCCGCATGCTGCGGGAGTTCGGCGAACTGCTGGACCGCTGTACCCAGGACCGGCCGCTGCTGCTGGTCACCGAGGACCTGCACTGGAGTGATCAGGCCACCGTGACCCTGCTCAACCATGTGGCACGCCGGCGCGGCAAGGCCTGCTGGATGTGGCTGGCCACCTTCCGTGCGGCCGAGGTGATCGCCGAAGACCATCCGTTGAAGGCCGTGCGGCACGAACTGCGGCTGCACCGGCTGGTGGACGAAATCCTGCTCGATCCGTTCTCGGAGCGTGAACTGGCCGCCTATGTGTCGCGGCGGCTCGGTGGTATCGCCGGGTCCGAGTCCTTCGTGCAGGCGCTGCACCGCCACACCGACGGATTGCCCCTGTTCGTGGCGAACGTCGTCGACGAACTGCTGACCCAGGGCGCGCTGCATGCCGGCGCCGTGGTGCGTGACGCCCCGCTTGCCTTCGAGACGCTGTCGGTACCGGAGAGCCTGGCGGGCATCATGGAGCGGCAGATCCTTCGCCTTCCGGCCGACCAGATCGCGCTGCTGGAGGCTGCCAGCGCGTGCGGCGTCGAATTCAGTCCGACGGTGGTGGCGCAGGTGCTTGCGCGGAATGTCGACGAGGTGGCACGGCAATGCGACCTGCTGGCCGGACGACAGCAATGGCTGGTGCCGGCCATCGAGGAGCACGCCGCAGCCGACGCGGCGGCGCCCCGCTACGCCTTCCGTCATGCGCTGGTTCGTCATGTGTTCCACGACCGCATGGGCGCGCTGGCACGGGCTCAGCTGCACCGCCGTGTCGCGCTGGTGCTGGCCGGTGCTGCGGCATCCGGGGCCGTCGTCTCGGCCGCCGAGCTAGCGACGCAGTTCGAACTGGGGCAGGACCCTGACGCGGCGCTGCCCCACGTCGCAGCGGCTGCGGCCGCCGCGTTGCAGCAGTTCGCGCCGGCCGACGCCTTGCGCCTCGCCGACCGCGGGCTGGCGATCGCCCGTCGCCGCCGATCCGGCGCGTCGGGGCAGGACGTGCTGGCCACGCTGCACACCTTGCGCGGCGCGGCAGCAGCGCAGCTGGTGGGGGTCAGCGCGGACGAGACGCTGCAGTCGTTCGAGCAGGCGCAGGCGGCCCTGGGTGGCTTGCCGACACATCCGCTGCGCAGCATGGCGCTGCACGGGCTGGGGCTGGGGCTGTTCCTGCGCGGCGCACTCGCCCCGGCGCGCGAGCTGGCGCAGCGCAGCCTCGCGCAGGCGCTGCAACGCGACGACGCTGTGCTGGTGGTGACGGCCTGCGACCTGCTCGGGCAGATGCTCAAGCTCGAAGGCCCGCCGCTCGAAGCGATCGCCGTGCTTGAGCAGGGCATCCAGGCGGCAGCGGGGCTCGACGAGCAGACGCTGCAGACGGCCTTCGTGCTCGACCCGCTCGTCAACATGCAGGCCGCGCTGGCGATCCCGTTGCTGCTGGCCGGCTTCGACCAGCGTGCAAAGGTCCAGTCCGAGCTGGCGCTGGCACGTGCCCGGGCCCTGAAGCAGCCCATGGCACGCATGATTTCGACCTGGCTGGCGGCGCTGTGCGAACTGCGCCGCGACGACCGAGTCCAGGTTGCTGCCCTCGCGGCGCAGTTGAGCGCGATCACCGACGAGGGTGCGTTGGCGCATGGCGAAGGCCCCAGCCAGTGGTTCCGCGGCCTGGTGCAGGCCTGGTCGGACGCGCCTGCGGAGGGCTACGCACAGATAGCCCGCGCTTACAGACGCTACGCGCAGGTCGGCATGTCGTACGGCTCGTCGGAGGTGCTGGGCTATGCCACCGAGGCGTTGATCCTCGCGCGGGACGGCGCTCGCGCGCTGCAGCAGGCTGAAGAGGCACTCGACATGGCGGCGCGCCTGGAGGACCACTCCTACCGGGTCCGGCTGCTGCTGCTGAAGCGGCACGCTCTGCTGGCTCAAGGCGCGGAGCGAGACGCCGCCGCCGCCGCCCGGGAGGCCCTGGCCGAAGCTCGCCGCCAGCGATCCCCGTGGCTCGAAATGACCGTCCTGGTCGAACTCTGCGACGGTCCGCACGCGGACACCGGGGACGTCGAGGCATTGCGCAAGGTGGTCACCGGCATGCCGGCGGGCAGCACTGCACCGTTGATGAACCGCGCCCGCGCCTTGCTGGGCGACCGCTGAGCGGGGTATCGCCCGCGCACTCGACACCGAATCGACACCGATTCGGCACGACTGCCCGGCGCAGGGCGCTTACGCTGGCCCATCTCGATCGAACGCACCGCCATGACACTGAACGCCGTCCCCTCCCATCCCGGCAGCCTGTGCTACGTGCTCAAGCTGCACCGCGATTCGCGTCCCGCGCAAGGCCTGATCGCGGGCCTGATCGAACATGTCGCCACGGGCGAATCGGTCCCGTTCGACGATGCCGCGCAACTCGTCGCGGCGCTGCTGGCGCATGCGGCCACGGACGCGGCGCAATCCTGTCACCAAACCCGAGGGGAGCCGTCGTGATCCCGCCGTCGATGCGCACGATCTGGGAAGCGTATGGCGCTGCCATCGGGAGGGACCGCTCGTCCGACTTCTACGAGCCGTTCCACTTCCACGACAACAATCAGGGCGCCCTGGAACTCGCGACGCTGGTGCTGCAAGGCACCAAGCGCGGCAGTGCCAGCCTGGTCTGGACCTACGAGCACGACAACAAGCGGCCGCCGTGGCCCGGCAGCCTCAGCATCATGACCGACTGGCTCGGCACCCCGCTGGGCATCATCGAAACACGCACGATCGAAGCTGTCCCGTTCGACGACGTCACGGCGGAATTCGCGGCAAGCGAGGGGGAGGGGGATCTGTCGCTTCGATACTGGCGGCAGGGCCACTGGGACTACTTCACGCGAGAATGCAGGCGCATCGGCCGCCGGCCCGACCCCAGGATGCTCGTATTCTGCGAGCGCTTCGACCTGGTGTTTGCCATGAACCCCGGCGTCCCTCACGCCCCGGCCTCCTGAGCGTCCGCTCATCGGCAGGACGCAGGGCCGCTCCTACAACTGCTTTGGGTCGGAAGCGCCACTCCGCGTTGAACCCATCCGGTCGTTCATCGAACTGCTGGCCTCTCCGCGCGCCGAGCGCGCGACCCCAACCGTGAAGCAGTCGTACGTACGGGTTGACCAAGACCGAACGGCCGGTAGCCGCCGCCGCGGTCGTTCGCCCTCCTCACCCCCACCGAACGCTGCATGCAAACCCGCTGAACGCCACCCCGCCGCGGCGGTGATGCAATGGCAGGCATGAGCACCACCACACCTGCCACTCCCCTGCCCGCCCTGTTCGTCTCGCACGGCTCGCCGATGCTGGCGCTGGAGCCGGGCAGCACCGGCCCGTTCTTCCAGCGCCTGGGCCGGGCGATCGACACGCGCTTCGGCCGGCCCAAGGCCATCGTCGTGGTGTCCCCGCACACCGCCGCGCGCCTGCCGCTGGTGCTGGGCAGCGCCCATCACCACGCGGTGCACGACTTCGGCGGCTTCCCGCCCGCGCTGTACGAACTGCAGTACGGCCCGCCCGGCGCACCCGCGCTCGCTGCGCGCGTGGCCGATCTGCTGGCCGCGCAGGGCATCGCCGTGCAGCCCAGCGACGAGGCCGGGCTCGACCACGGCATCTGGTCGGTGCTGCGCTTCGCGTGGCCCGAGGCCGACGTGCCGGTGCTGCCGGTGGCGCTGGCGCCGCATCAGCCGCCCGCGGCGCAGTGGGCGCTGGGCGAGGCGCTGGCGCCGCTGCTGGCCGAGGGCGTGCTGGTGCTGGGCAGCGGCAGCCTCACGCACAACCTGCAGCTGGTGTTCGGCCGGCGCCGGGTCGACGCGCTGGGCGCCGAGGACGGCGAAGAGATGCTCGAGAGCCGCGCCTTCCGCGACTGGGTGGCCGCCCGCAGCGCCGCGGGCGACCGCGAGGCGCTGCTGGCCTACCGCAGCCAGGCGCCGCACGCGGCGCTGATGCATCCGACCGACGAGCACTGGCTGCCGTTCTACATCGCCGCCGGTGCCGGCGGGCTGGCGGCGCCCGGGCTGCGGCTGCACGACGCGGTGACCTACGGCTGCCTGGCGATGGATGCCTATGCCTTCGGGGCGGGCGCGCGGCCGCTGGCGGAGGCGTTGGCGGGTCTCACCGCAGCGCCCCCGGCCGCAGCCTCAGCACTTCCAGCGGCGTGACCGGCGCCGCGTCGTTGCCCCAGGCGCCGCGCACGTAGCTCAGCACTGCGGCGGTGTCGGCCTCGTCCAGCACGTGGGCGAACGGCGGCATGCCGAAGGGGCGCGGGTTGCCGGCGGTCGCCGGCAGGTAGCCGCCGCCCTGCACGATGCGGATCAGGTTGGCGGCCGAGTCCATGCTCACCGCGCGGTTGCCGGCCAGCGGCGGGTAGAGGCCGGCAGCGCCCTCGCCGGCCGGGCCGTGGCATTGCGCGCAGTGCTGCTCGTAGAGCTTTCCACCGCGCGAGTCGGGTGACCCTGCCGCGGCCCCGTCGGCTTGCGCCGCGCGCGAACGGCGCGCGCCGTGCTGCGGCAGCGACTGCAGGTAGACCGCCATCGCGTTCAGGTCGGCGTCGTTCAGGTGCTGGGTGCTGCGGGCCACCACCTCGGCCATCGGCCCCATCGCCGAGCCGCGGGCCGAGCGGCCTGTCTTCAGCAGGTCCACCACCTCCTGCGTCGACCACTCGGCCACGCCGGCTTCGTCGGCCGACCGCAGCGAGGGCGCGTACCAGTTCTGCACCGGGATCAGCCCGCCGCCGAGCGGCAGCCCCAGATCGCTGGCGCCCAGCGCATTGCGCTGGGTGTGGCAGGCGCTGCAGTGGCCAAGGCCGCGCACCAGGTAGGCGCCGCGGTTCCAGTCGGCCGGGCGGTCGGCCTCGGGCTCGAAGCGCGTCGGCTCGAAGTACAGCGCACGCCACACGGCCAGCGCGGCCTGGGTGTCGTACGGGAAGCGCAGCGCGTGCGCCGGTCGCGCCTGCGCCACCGGCGGCAGGCTGCGCAGGTAGGCGAACAGCGCGTCGCTGTCCTCGCGGGTGACGAGGGTGTAGTCGGTGTACGGAAAGGCCGGGTAGAGCAGGCGGCCGTCCATCGAGCGGCCGTGGTGCATGGCGCGCCAGAAGTGCGCCGCGCTCCAGCGGCCCAGGCCGGTGGCGGGGTCGGGCGTGAGGTTGGACGAGAACACGGTGCCGAACGGCGTTTCGATCGCCAGGCCGCCGGCGTAGGCGGCCCCGCCGCGTGCGGTGTGGCAGCCGGCGCAGTTGCCGGCGCGCGCCAGGTAGGCACCGCGCTCCACCTGCTGCGGCGTCGCCACGAACGGCGCCGCGTCATCGGCCGGGATCGGTGACTCGCCACGCACGTTGAGCGCCCACACCGCAGCCCCCAGCGCGGCGGCGATCAGCACGAGGCCGAGCGCCGCCCACAGTGCGAGCCTCGGACGTCGCCGCGTCGTCGTCATGCCGCGGCCCTCATGGCGTCACGCCGCCGCAGGGCAACGGCAGCTTCGCAGGGAGCGCGGCGGCGGGCTTGCCGCCGGCCGGCACCGGTTGCGACGACAGCCAGGCCGACAGCGCCGCGATGTCCTCCGGCGCCAGCTGGCGGGCGATGTCGGCCATGCAGTCGGGCGCGAGCGCGTGGCGCTGGCCCGAGCGCCACTGGCCGAGCTGGCTGTTCAGGTAGTCGCGCGGCAGGCCCAGCAGGCCGGGGATGGCCGGCTGCACGCCGAGCATCGCCTCGCCGTGGCATTGCACGCAGGCTGGCAGCTTGCGCGCCGTATCGCCCTCGCGCACCAGCACGCGGCCGCGCTCCAGCAGCGCGGCCGGCGCGTCGCGCGTCTGCGGCGGCGGGTAGGGCAGGTCGAGCACGGCGAAGTACTCGGCCATCTCGCGCAGGTAGTCGTCGGACAGGGTCTCGACCAGCGCGCTCATCAGCGGGTAGTGGCGTCGCCCGTCGCGGAACGCGAGCAACTGGTGGTGCAGGTAGCCGGCGGGCTTGCCGGCGATGCGCGGGAAGTAGCCGAAATTGGTGGCCTGGCCTTCCTTGCCGTGGCAGGTGGTGCAGGCCAGGACGCGTTGCGCCAGCGTGTCCTCGGGCGGCCAGTGCGGGGCCGGCGTGCCCTGTGCCATCGCAGCCGATGCGAACCCCAGGCCCGCCAGCAGCGCGGCGAGCGCGTGGCGCCAGCGGCCGTTCACGGTCAGCCTCATTCAGCTCAGCGAGCGCACCGCCAGCCCGGCCAGCGACACCAGGCCCACGACGAACAGCGCGGCCAGGCCCACCGCCACCAGCAGCAGCGGCACCGGCCGCGCGCGCTGCAGGTCGATGGCGTGGTCGGCGCGCTTGCGCACCCCGAAGAAGCTCCACAGCACGATCTGGACATATCGCAGCGAATTCATGGTCGGACTCCGGCAGACATGACGGCACTGTGCGCCAGACACCGCGGGTTTTGAAGACTCAGATCGAAGCAAAAAAACCAGATCAGTTTGCCGGCTCTCCTGAAATTCCTTGCTTTCTGATCAGTACAGTCGGGCCACAGCCCTCCGCGCCCGATGAAACGCTACGAACGCTATGCCGAAGAGATCGCGCGGCTGATCGCCGACCGCGCGCTGCAGCCCGGCGACCGCCTGCCCTCGGTGCGCCAGGCCAGCGCGCACCGCGGCATCAGTCCGTCCACGGTGTTCCAGGCCTACTACCTGCTGGAGTCGCGCGGACTCGCCGAGGCACGGCCGCGTTCGGGCTACTACGTGGCGGCGCGCGCGATCTCGGCGCCGGCCGAGCCGCGGTTGTCGCGGCCACGGCGGCGCTCCAGCGGTGTGGAGGTCAGCGAGCTGGTGTTCGAGGTGCTGGGCTCGGTGAAGGACCGCGACGTGGTGCCGCTGGGTTCGGCCTTCCCGAGCCCGCAGCTGTTTCCCATGGCGCAGCTCGCGCGCGGGCTGACGGCCGGGCTGAAGCGCCTGGACCCCTGGCGCACGGTGGAAGACCTCACGCCCGGCAGCGCCCGGCTGCGCGAACAGATCGCGCTGCGCTACCGGCTCGACGGGCTGGAGGTGAGCGCCGACGAGATCGTCATCACCAACGGCGCGCTGGAGGCGCTGAACCTCAGCCTGCAGGCGCTCACGCGGCCGGGCGACACGGTGATCGTCGAGTCGCCCACTTTCTACGCCGCGCTGCAGGCGCTGGAGCAGCAGCACCTGAAGGCGCTGGAGGTGGCGACCCACCCTCGCACCGGCATCGACCTCGCGGCGCTGGCCCAGGCGCTGGACCGACACACCGTCAAGGCCTGCTGGCTGATGCCCAATTTCCAGAACCCGCTGGGCAGCCTGATGCCCGACGCGAACAAGCAGGCGCTGGTGGAGCTGCTGGCCGCGCGCGGCGTGCCGCTGATCGAGGACGACGTCTACGGCGAGCTGCACCACGGCACGCGCCGCCCGCCGCCCGCCAAGGCCTGGGACCGTGCCGGCGGCGTGCTGCACTGCGCGTCGTTCTCCAAGAGCCTGGCGCCGGGCTACCGCGTCGGTTGGGTGGCCGCAGGCCGCCACGCGCAGGCGATCGAGCGTCGCAAGCTGATGACCACGCTGTCGGCGGCGGTGCCGTCGCAGCTGGCGCTGTCGGAATTCCTCGACCGCGGCGGCTACGACCGCCATCTGCGCCGGCTGCGCCAGGCGCTGGCGCGCCAGCAGACGCTGGCCCTGCGCACCATCGCCCGCCATTTCCCCGCCGGCACGCGCGTGGCGCGACCCGAGGGCGGCTACTTCCTGTGGGTCGAGCTGCCGGCGAGCGTGGACGCGCTGGCGCTGCACCGGCTGGCGCTGGCGCAGCGCATCAGCCTCGCGCCGGGCCAGCTGTTCTCGACCGACCGGCGATTCCGCCACCACGTGCGCCTGAACCACGGTCACCCGGACGACCCGCGCTTCGAAGCCGCCTTGCAGACGGTGGGCCGGCTGGCCGGCGAACTGGCCGCCGCGGGCCGCGCCGCCTGAAGCGCACGCACTGCGCCGGAACCCCGGCCCATCGGGCCACTCGAAGCAGCTCCCCCCACTCCCCCGCCCCCGCACCATGCAGCTCGCCCTCTGGATCTTCACCGCCTTCGGCATCGCCCTGTGGTCGCTGTGCGCGTGGGGGCTGCACACGCTGCTGACCCTCGACCCGGCCTGGCTGAACGACGTGAACACGGCGGTCGCGCACCTGCCCTGGGGCGACTGGCTCGCCACCTGGCTGCCGGGCTGGCAAGACCTGCTGCGCCTGGGCATCGGCCTGACGCAGGCCGCGCTGGCCTGGGTGGGCAGCGCCGCGCCGTGGATCGTGTGGACGGTGTGGGGGCTGGGCTGCGCGGCCCTGCTGGGCATCGCCGGCCTGCTGAGCCTGCTGCTGAAGCTGGCGCTGCCGAAGCCGGCACCGGCGCCCGCCGGCACCGCCTGAGCGGCGCGGACGACGCGAACAGGCCGGGTTTCGCCGGCCTTATCGACGGAGTCGAGGGGCCGGGTCGCCGGCACCATCGCAGGGTCGTGGAACAGAGTCGGGCTGCGCCTGCCCGGTCCACGAGCGCCTATCCGGCACACCCTGCCATCGACATCATCGATCACACGACATGAAACTGAGCGACATGAAGATCTCGACCCGGCTGATGCTGGGCTTTGCGGCGATGGCCGTGCTGATGAGCCTGCTGGGCGCACTGGCCATCATCAAGGTGACGGCCATCCAGGGCGAGTTCGCCAACGTGATGGACGACCGCTACCCGAAGATCCAGACCGCCGGTGACATCCGCACGGTGAACAACGAGGTCTCGCTGGCGATCCGCAACCTGTTCGTCGTGAGCGAGCCGGCCGACGTCCAGGCCCAGTTCGACGTGATCGCCAACAGCAGCAAGCGCACCAACGCGAACCTCGATACCCTCAAGCGCAGCATCAACAGCGCGCAGGGCAAGGCGGCACTCGACAAGCTGATGGCCGCGCGCGCCGACTACCGCGGCCCGCGCGACAAGGTGCTGGAGCTGCTGCGCGCCGGCCAGATGGACGAGGCCAGGCTGGTGCTGGTGCGCGAGGTGACCCCCAGGCAGGTGGCCTACATGGCCAGCGTCGACGAATTGATCCAGATCCAGGAGAACCTGATGACGGCCTCGGCCGACGAGGTGAACGCGGCCGTCTCCAGCACCCTCTCCAGCGTCGCCGCGATGCTGGCCGCCGCCTTCGTGGTCGCCGGGTTGCTGGCGCTGTGGATCATCCGCAGCACGACCCGGCCGCTGGCCGAGGCAGCGGCGATCGCGCGTGCCGTCGCCGGCGGCGACCTGGCGATGGAGTTCGCCGCCAACGGCAAGAACGAGACCGGCCTGCTGCTGGCCGCGCTGCACGACATGAAGACCCGCCTCGCGGCGATCGTGAGCGAGGTGCGCCGCAACGCCGAAGGCGTGGCCACCGCCTCGGCGCAAATCGCCCAGGGCAACAACGACCTCTCCAGCCGCACCGAGGAACAGGCCAGCGCGCTGGAAGAGACTGCGGCCTCGATGGAAGAGCTGTCGAGCACCGTGAAGCAGAACGCCGACAACGCGCAGCAGGGCAACCAGCTCGCGCTGGGCGCGTCGACCGTGGCGGTCAAGGGCGGCGACGTGGTCGGCCAGGTGGTCGACACCATGAAGGGCATCAACGACAGCTCGAAGAAGATCGCCGACATCATCGGCGTGATCGACAGCATCGCGTTCCAGACCAACATCCTGGCGCTGAACGCCGCGGTGGAAGCGGCGCGCGCCGGCGAGCAGGGCCGCGGTTTCGCGGTGGTGGCCAGCGAGGTGCGCAACCTGGCGCAGCGCAGCGCCGATGCCGCCAAGGAGATCAAGGGCCTGATCAACGCCAGCGTGCAGCGCGTGGAACAAGGCAGCGCGCTGGTCGACCAGGCCGGCGTGACGATGAGCGAGGTGGTCTCGTCGATCCGCCGCGTGACCGACATCATGGGCGAGATCAGCTCGGCCAGCCGGGAACAGAGCGCCGGCGTGGCGCAGGTGGGCGAGGCCGTCACGCAGATGGACCAGGCCACGCAGCAGAACGCCGCGCTGGTGGAAGAAAGCGCCGCCGCCGCCGAGAGCCTGAAGGCCCAGGCCCAGCAGCTGGTGCAGGCCGTGGCGGTGTTCAAGCTGGCGCACGACGCCGCCGCGTCGACCGCGGCGCAGGGCTCGTCGAGCCGCGCGCCGCTCGCGCTGCCGGCTCC